>CAZAUC010000009.1:16999-19796 GCA_964488305.1 uncultured Candidatus Saccharibacteria bacterium | reverse complement strand
GGGGTAAAATTTGTTAAAATTTTAATACTCCTGTAAGTTGGTTGTTACGTAAGCAGGGTTGGGGATTTGAATCAGGATAATATAGCACGACAAATTTATTTTTAACACTTGACATTGACGATTCGTTGATATATCATTAGCGTGGTTTTATTTTTTGAAATAGGTTGATTTTGAAGGCGGCGATGGTCGTAGGCCGCTAGAGAAAATAAATTGTAAATTTAATATGGCTTACAAATGCTCACAGTGTGGTCACACTTCGGAGCAAGCCGGAAATTGCCCGACTTGTAATATTCCTATGGTTGAAGCGACAGAAGGGGAACAAGCTCCTTCTGAACCGCAAGCTCAACCTCAGGAACCGCAGAAAACCGAGTGATTGACTTACATTAAAAACCCCCGGCTACGGTCGGGGGTTTTGTTTTAAAGAAAAATTGTGTTATATTTTTTAATAATGGCGGAAATTATCGCAAAAATAGCCCAGATTTTCATTCTCTGGTTCAATTCCCATGGCATTAAAATTATCGTCATTATTCTGGTCGCTTATCTCATCCGTCAATTTGGGGCGATTTTCATTGAAAAAATAATAAGAAAATCCGTAAAGGCGGACCATTTTTTGTCAAAAGGAGCGGAAAAGAAAAGGGAAGACACGCTCATTAAGGTTTTTAGCGGAACCTTAAAAATCGTGATTTTGGTCGTGGCGCTTATGATGGTTTTTTCCGAACTGGGTTTGGATATCGGGCCAATGCTGGCGGCGGCCGGCATTGCCGGTTTGGCGTTCGGCTTCGGCGGGCAATACCTTATCCGCGACGTTATTGCGGGATTGTTTATTATTTTGGAAAATCAATATCGGGTCGGCGACGTGGTTTGTTTTGACACTACTTGCGGTTTGGTTGAGGGCATTACTCTGCGGATGACGATTTTAAGGGATTTGGACGGAACGGTTCATCACGTTCCCAACGGCGAAATCAAAAAAGCATCAAATTTGTCAAAAAGTTTTGCCAGGGTTAATATTGACATCGGCGTCAGCTATGATTCGGACATTGAAAAAGTGATTAGGGTGGTGAACCGGATCGGCGAAGAAATGGCCAATGACCCGGAATGGAAAGAATTCATTATCAAGCCGCCGCAATTTTTGCGGGTAAACGATTTTGCCGATTCGGCGATTATCGTAAAGATATTGGGCGAGACAAAGCCTTTAAAACAATGGGACGTGGCCGGAGAATTGAGAAAAAGAATAAAAATCGCTTTTGACAAAGAGGGAATAGAAATTCCATTTCCGCAGAGAGTTGTTCGTCAAATATTACGACATCGCAAGTCGTAAATTTAGAATGTAATCTTGCTCAAAATGGTGGGGTGCCTGAGTGGTTTAAAGGGCCTGTCTTGCTCCCTGTTTGTTTAAGAGTGAAGCGATTGACAACAAACAGCAGTCCCGCCGAAATAATAAAATGGAGGCGGGAAAAACTGATTAGCAGGGCGGAGGGTTGGCCGAGAGGTTTATGGCGTTGGTCTTGTTCCCGATTTGTTTGAGCGGAGCGAAACTACAAATCGCAATCCCTCTTAAAGCGGTAGGGTGGGTGAGTGGTTTAAACCGGCAGTCTTGAAAACTGCTATACCAGAAATGGTATCGTGAGTTCGAATCTCACCCCTACCGCTTTGGGCGGGAAAAACCAATGGGCGAAAGCCCTCGCAGGTTCGAATCCTGCACCCTCCGCGCTGCTCGTGAGTTCTCCCGCCGCTGCTGGGATTGCTCTCGGTTGCTCCGACACAATGTCGGAGACCGAGAGGGAAGAATCTCACCCCCACCGCCATCTTTCGCCGTGATTAGACTTCGGTGCGATAGCTTTTTTTATTTATGAACATACCATGGTATGTTCATTGAACGTTCATTATATTATAATTTAAGATATGAACGGCTACATAAGAAAAATCGTAAAAAACGGGCGGGAGAGTTATTACGTTAATATTCCCAAGGAGATTATGAAAGAGTTTCGCTGGAAAGAAAGACAGAAAATCGTTGTTTCCAAAAAAGGCAAAACAATCAGCATAAAGGACTGGAAAAAGAAAAAATGATTCGTATTAAAAACAATCTAATTTTAACCAGTTTTTTGCAGGCATTAGGCGTGTTTATTTATATTTTATTGGTGGTTCAGATTATTTCCGCGCTCACGCATTTATTTCCCAAGCCGGACCAATTCTGGCAGCCGGTAATTCTTTTGCTTTTATTCGTGGTTTCGGCTGCCATTACCGGCCTTTTGGTTTTGGCCAAGCCGATAATTTTATATTTGGATGGCCTAAAAAAAGAAGCGATAAAATTGTTTGGCTGGACAATTAGCTGGTTAATTATGATAGGAATGATTGTCTTTATCTTTTTAATGAGTTTAGGATAGATATTTACAAAATAATTATTTTTTTGAAGCGCGCGCATTTCCATTAATGTCTTTAATTTGATATAATTGATTCATGGAAGAATTTACAAACAAGAAGGAAATTAACGCGCGGAACATCAATCTTGAGCACCGGCAAAGTTTCAACCATTTGGAAAAATTCGCCATCTGGATTACCAAGAGCGTCGGTACGATGGGCTTCTTTTTCATCATCGCGGGCTGGACAGCCTTTTGGATTTTATGGAACATACTTTTTCCGGAAGAAATGAAATTTGACCCCTTTCCGTCATTCGTACTCTGGCTCTTTATCTCCAACGTGCTCCAGCTTTTCTTCCTGCCCTTAATTATGGTTGGTCAAAATCTTCAGGGCCGTCACGCAGAATTGCGCGCTGAAAACGATTATGAAATTAATCTCA
>CAZAUC010000009.1:0-16899 GCA_964488305.1 uncultured Candidatus Saccharibacteria bacterium | reverse complement strand
TCATTCATCGTGGCGCCGGAAGTAAAAACATCGTCAATCAATAAAAGATTTCTCTCCTGAATTTTTTCAGGATTTTTTATTGCAAAACATCCCTCTATGTTTTTGATTCTGTCTTTGCGGTCGCGGCACTTCGCCTGCGGTTTGTTATTTTTAATTCTTTTCAATGCGTCAGTCACTTGCAGGCCGAATTTTTTGGCAATGAATTCAGCCAATAATTTTGATTGATTAAAACCGCGTTCCCTTTGCCGTTGGAGATGAAGGGGAACGGGAACAACAACATAGTTAATTAGTTGATTAGTTAATTGGTTAATTAGTTGAAGTTTTTCAATATATTTTATTAAGATTTCGCCTAAAATTGGGGTTAAGCTTTCAAAATAGTCGTATTTAAAACACTGAATGAGGTTTTTCAGGGCTGCGTCGTCGTAATTGCCGGCTGCGGCTAAAATATAGCGGCTGCCATAATGGCAAATTTTTTTATTGTCAGCCAATCTGGCCCGGCAGACCGGGCAGAAAAGCGTATTATTTATTTTAATTGAGCGCAAACAGTCCTGACAGACAATTTTGTCTTGCCCATTCAGATATTTTTGACAGCTAAGGCATAGGGGAGGGAAAAGAATATCTAAAATTAACTCTTTTGCTCTGTTCGGCAGTGAACTCGCGGTAAATTTATTTAAGTTTAATTTAACGCGTGAATACATAAGCAATTGATGGATTTACGTTTTGACCATTAGCTTTGATTTAGAAATGGGATATAGTATAATTATATAAATTAAATTTTAAATACCAATCATAAATTTATGTTCAATCTTTTAGGGTCATTAACCGGTCTTCAGTCTTATCTTGGCGTTGATATCGGCACAACCTCAATTAAGATGGTTGAAATTTTAAAAGGCAGACGACAGCCGAAGCTTCAAAATTACGGCATTCTGGAAAGTTACGGCCATTTGGAGCGTTTAAACGACGCCATTCAGACCAGCTCTTTGAAGATAATGGAAAAAGAAACGGCCAACCTTTTAAAGCTTCTTTTAGACAAGCTGAAAATTAAAACCCGCCAAGCCATTGCTTCTATTCCGGCTTTTTCCGCCTTCGTCAGCCTGATAGAAATGCCGACTATGTCGGAAGCCGACACGGCAAAGACGGTATCTTTCCAAATTCGTCAGTACATCCCCCTGCCCGCTTCGGAAGTGGCCATTGAGTGGATTAAAGTGGGAGAGAGGGAAGATGAGAGCGGTTTTACCAAACAGCAAATCGTCATCATTTCCGTGCCCAACGAACAAGTCAAAAAATACCAGAACATTTTCAAATTAGCCGGTTTGAAACTGAGGGCGTTGGAAATGGAAAGTTTAAGTTTAATCAGGGTGCTTATCGGCAAGGACCCGACACCCACGTTAATCGTGGACATTGGTTCGCGTTCCACCAACATTGCCGCCGTGGACCAAGGCTCGTTAAAGTATAATTATCAAACGGATTTCGCCGGCGGCTCTTTGACTCAAGCCATTGCCGCGGGTATCAACATTAACATCAGGCGGGCGGAAGAGCTGAAAAAACAGAGGGGTCTTTTAGGCGCTGGCGGCGAATATGAGTTATCCACATTAACTCTTCCGTTTTTGGATGCTATAATTAATGAGGTAAAGAGAGCCAGAATTAGTTACGAGAAAAATCAGGAACGCAAAATTGAAAGGGTGATTTTAGCCGGTGGAGGGGCCAATCTTTTGGGTATTGATAAATATTTTGAAGAACAGATAAATTTGCCGATAATTATCGGCAACCCGTTTTCAAAAATAGAATACCCGTCAAGAATTGAGCCGGTGGTCAAGGAGCTGGGGCCGAGTTTCAGCGTGGCCATCGGATTGGGAATAAAAGAGTTTGCATAAAAATCAATGCAATATACCAGGACGGCGATAGAAGAACAATTAAGCCGAAAGGAAAAATTGCCGGTCGGGTGGCCATGGCGGCTTTTAACTTTCTCGCTTATTATTTTGGGATTAACGGTCGTTACTTATGCGGGAATGGCTTTCGGCTATAAGCCGTATCTAAATTCACGGATAAAAAATCTTGACGCCGAAATCAATAATTTAAGTCAGAGCGTTGACGAACAGCAGCAGGCAGATTTAAAAAATTTTTACTCCGGGCTAATAAACATTCAGCAACTTCTGGCTTCCCACCCAACCGCCTCGAAATTTTTTGATTTTTTGGAGGAAAATACCAGCCAGGAGATTTATTATATTTCTCTTAATATGTCTTGGCCGGAGAAAAACGCAAAGTTGGACGGCGTGGCCCCGGATTACGATGCCATTACCCAGCAACTGGAATTATTCAGGCAGGCCCCGCAAATAGAGAGTGTGTTCCTGGACGATTCGCGGGCGCTGGAGCAGGGAGGCATTCGCTTTTCCATTAGACTCGTTTTTAATCAGGCGTCATTTAAATAATACGAAAATAACATACGAAAATACGAAAACATACGAAACATACGAAAACTAAAACAAAAACTTTCGTACATTCGTACAAATTCGTACTTTCGTAAGGATGAGCAAAGCGAATATGAAGGCTTCAAGCAAAAGATTTTTAAGCATCATAGTGGCGATTTTGGTTTTTATCGCTTCGCTTTTCATTTACAGCAATTTAGTTCGTTCTGCCTACTCGGATATAAAAAATCTTAGAGCTGAAGTCGTCAGCCGTCTGGAGCTTATCAATAGAAACCAAGCGTCCGTTAAGCAGGTCAAACAACTTTTAAGCGAATATCAAAACATTTCTCAGATACAAGAGACTATTTCTGCGGTTTTACCGCTGGAACAAAATACGCCTCAAAGCGTTAATCAGGTTAGCGGTTTAGCGAAACTTAACGGCTTGGACATTGACTTTCTTTCAGCTCAGCAATTGGCGATTAAACCATCAACTCAGCCCGGCGTGGTTAACGGATTAGGCGTTCTAAGATTAAATTTCGGCTTAACCGGTTCTTACGAAAATTTTAAAACCTTTCTTCAGGGACTGGATACAAACATTACCTTACTTGATTTACTAACGATAAAAATGGAATCAAAACTGACCTCTAAAAGCAATGAACTTTCTTATACGCTGACGGTTGATACCTATTATCAAGCGAAATAATAAATTTATGGCAATCGTTATTGAGGAACAAAAAAAGAAAATCAATTGGTTCGCCTTGGCGGTGGTAATTTTGTTGGTGGCAGTAGTTGCTTTAAGCGCCTATTATTTGTTTTTTGCCCCGACGCCTTTAGTGGAAAAAGTGGCGCCAGCCCGCCTGCAGTCAATTCAGGAACTTTCCTCAATAAAGCTGCAGCCGGACATGGTCATTTCAAACCCCAGCTTCCAAATTCTTAAACAGTACGTTAACCCGATAGAAATACAGATTGATTCCGTCGGGAAAACGAATCCATTTGCGAAATAAAGAGTTTTGCCTCCGATGTTTCGTCGGAAAAACAAAACTTTTACCGAGCACTCAGCATTGTTTGCTAAAAATTGTACGATATTTAGTTAAATACTAGATTTAATCCTAGTATAACAGGCGATACTGAGTGCTCGGTGCTCAATGTGATAGTAAAATTTATCCCAGCATTGAGCCCCGCCTGCCGGCAGGCAGGTCGTAAATTTTAATCCACATTGACATGGAAAATAAAACTTTCCTTCAGGAACTAACAAAAGAAGGGCTTTTAGCGGAAGAAGCAGCTAAGAAGATTTTACAAGAAGCCAGTTTGGCCAGAAAAAGCGTTGAAGAACTGATTTACGACCGTCGCCTGATAGACGAAGAGAAAGTCGTAAAAGTAAAAAGTCGTTTATTGGGAATTCCCTATAAAAAGGTAGAAATTGAGGAAGTCAAAGGCGATTTATTAAGTCTTATTCCGGAGGAAACAGTCAGGACGTATAAAGTAATTCCGCTTGAGAAGTCGGACAATCTTTTGGTCGTGGGAATGCTTAATCCCGATGACACTAAAGCTCAGGAAGCCATAAAATTTATTGCCAAACAGTCACGTTCCAACCTTGGCGTTTATTTGATTACGCGGTCAGCTTGGGAAGGAGTTTTGAGGCTTTATTCCCCCTATCATAGTCAGGTGGATGAAGCCGTGAAATCCCTTAATCTTCAGCCGGGCAAGGGTTTAAGCGGCACCCAGAAAATTATCCAACTGGAAGAAGGAGTAATGGTTTCAGAAGAGGCGCCAATAATTAAAATTGTCGCCTCAACCCTGAAAGAAGCAGTTTGGCGTAAAGCTTCAGACATTCATATTGAACCGCAAAGAAATCACGTCAGGATAAGATTCCGGATTGATGGCGAACTTCAGGAAGTCAGTTCTCTACCTATTGAACTTCACCAACCCATTATTTCCAGAGTTAAAGTTCTTTCCAATCTAAAAATTGACGAAATGAGAGTTCCCCAGGATGGCCGATTCCGAACCGTTCTGTTTGGCCGGGACATTGACTACCGGGTCGCTACTTTTCCGACGCCGGTTGGAGAAAAGGTGGCCATTCGTGTTTTAGACCCGACAGTGGGGCTGAAGGGGCTGGAAGAGCTTGGGCTGGTTGACCGTAATTATCAGGTGGTTAAAGAGGGCATTGAAAAACCTTACGGCATGATTCTTATTACCGGACCGACCGGCTCTGGAAAAACCACCACACTTTACGCCATCATGCAGATTCTTAACAAAGAAGACGTTAACATAGTCAGCCTGGAAGACCCGGTGGAATATTTTATTGAGGGATTAAATCAGTCTCAGGTAAGGCCGGAAATAAATTATGATTTTGCTTCCGGATTGCGGCAGATTCTCAGGCAGGACCCGGATGTGATTATGGTCGGTGAAATTCGGGATAACGAAACGGCTGATTTGGCGATTCACGCTGCTTTGACGGGCCATATCGTCCTTTCCACTCTTCACACTAACAATGCTCTGGGCGTCATCCCGCGTCTGATTAACATGGGCGTTGATTCGTTTTTATTGCCACCATCTTTGAATTTAATGTTGGCTCAGCGTTTGTTACCCAGACTTTGTCAGCAGTGCAAGAAGGCGGAAAAAGCGACGGAAAAAATCCAATCAATTATTAAAGAAGAAATGGCAAGAATGCCGAAAGAATTAACCAAGAATTTTAACGAGCCGTATCAGGTTTATCACTCACCCGGTTGCCCGGCCTGTCAAAACAAGGGCGTGGCCGGCCGAATCGCTTTGTTTGAAATTTTACGGATGACCCCGGAATTGGAAGAAATCGTCAATACTACTCCCACAGAGCATAGAATTCTTGAAGAAGCCAAAAGGCAAGGGATGATTACTTTGCGGCAGGACGGGATATTGAAGGCGCTGAAAGGACTGATTTCAATTGAAGAAGTATTGAGAGAAACATTGAAAGTATGATATAATAAATGCAAAATTCAAAAATCAAAATGTAAAATTTTAGTATTTGCCTACGGCAAGATTGTCAAATTTTTAACATTTTATACTAACATTTTCCATTTTGATATTTACATTTTAAATTTTTAACATGGACTACAAACAAAAACTTAACGATTTATTGCTGGCTACGGCCAGACAAAACGCTTCGGATTTGCATCTGGCGGTTGGCCGGCACCCGACCCTGAGAATAGACGGCATTTTAATTCCCCTGCAAAGAGAGGGGATATTAACGCCGGAAATGGGGGAAAATTTGATATTTAACCTTCTCACTCCGGAACAAAAAGATAAATTTTTAAAAGAAAAAGAAATTGATTTTTCCTATAGCTTTGAAGAAAAAGCGCGTTTCCGGGTTAATGTTTTCTATCAACGCGGTTATTTGGCGGCGGCTCTGCGGCTCATTCCAGCCCAAATTAAGAACATTGAGGAGTTAAACTTGCCGCCGATCTTACACGATTTTGCAAAACTTTCCCAGGGCTTTGTTTTAATGGTCGGGCCGGCTGGACACGGAAAATCTACGACCTTAGCCGCCATGCTTGACGAAGTCAATCACACGCGCAACGACCATATTATCACCATAGAAGACCCAATAGAATACATATTTACGCAGGACAAATGTATTATCTCCCAAAGGGAGGTAAAAACTGATACCTTAGATTTCCATATTGGTTTGCGTTCGCTTTTGCGCCAGGACCCGGACGTAATTATGGTAGGCGAAATGCGCGATAACGAATCCATTGCCACGGCCATGACTGCGGCGGAGACAGGCCATTTAGTTTTTTCCACGCTTCATACAAATTCCGCTTCCCAGACCATTGACAGAATAATTGACAGTTTTCCGGCTGAACAGCAGGGTCAGGTTTCTTCCCAGTTAGCGGCCACTTTGGTGGGAATTATTTCCGAACGTTTAATTTCGCGAATTGACGGCGGTCGGCTGCCGGTTTGCGAAATAATGATTACTAATCCGGCTATTCGCAATCTTATTCGCGAACGAAAGGCCTATCAGATTGATTTGGTGATTGAGACGAGCGTTCAGGAAGGAATGCTGACTCTAAATCGTTCTCTCGCCAACTTGGTTAAGAAGAAAGAAATTTCTCTGGAAAACGCTGAATTATATTCATTAAATCCAAGCGAATTAAGAATACTATTGGAACGTAGTTAAACCAATAGGCTACAAAATACAAATGACATACAAATATACAAATTCGTATATTCGTATCAATTCGTAATTTGTAGAGAGAGTGAAAAGACTATGAAGTTTAAATACAACGCCAGAACCCAAGAAGGGGAATTGCAGACCGGCTTTGTTGATGCGGCTAGTCGGGAAGCGGCAATAAACGTTTTGACCGGCCACAACCTTTTTATTCTGAGCCTGGAAGACGTAGAGAAATTCAAATGGTATGACCGGCTGTTGAACTTTTTTAACCGGGTGAAAATAGTTGACATGATGGTTTTTACCCGCCAGTTTGCGACTTTAATGGAATCAAAGATGCCTTTGAGCAACAGTTTGAGAACCCTTCACGAACAGACAAAAAATCCTCTTTTAAAAGAAACGATTTTTGAAATTTCTTCGGACGTAGACGCCGGCCTTTCTTTATCTCAGGCGATGGAACATCAAGGAAGGATTTTTTCCGATTTTTACATCAATATGATTCGCAGTGCTGAAGTAACCGGTCGTTTGGAGGAAGCGATGATATTCTTAGCGGATTATTTGGACAAGGAAGCAGTGTGGCGGGACCGCATTCGCAACGCTTTAATTTATCCGATTATTTTAGTTATTTTATTTTTGATAGTTGCCGGTATAATGCTGGTTACGGTCTTTCCTCAAATCAAGCCCATTTTTGAGGATAGTGGTGTCGCCTTGCCGGTTATTACCCAAATTTTCTTAGCCACGGGCAGTTTTGTGCTTAGCTGGTGGTGGGCAATCATTTTGATAGTGATACTTTTGATATTTTTACTGGTTGATTATTTTCAAGGAGAAGAAGGTAGAGTGGTGGCGAATGAGTTGGTAACGAAATTGCCGGTTTTTGGGGCTATGTTTAAAAAAATGTACGTCGCCAGATTCGCCGAATCCAGCAGTGTTTTGATAAAAGGCGGCATCCCGATAACCCAGGCGCTTGAAATCGCCGGACACGCCATTGGCAACGTCATCTATCGCGACATTTTACACGAAGTAGCTGAAGGCGTCAGGCGAGGAGAATTATTATCAAACCTTTTGAGGCAAAATGAATATTATTTCCCGGTTTTAGTCGGACAAATGGTCGCGATTGGCGAAGGAACTGGTCGGCTTGATGAAATTTTGTCAAGGATTTCTACTTTTTATACCCGTGAGGTTAACGATGTCCTGAATAATCTGGTAGAATTAATCCAGCCTATTCTGGTGGCGGTAGTCGGCGTACTGGTAGGATTATTATTCGCCTCAATTTTAATTCCAATCTATAATTTAGCTCAAGCTTTCTAAAGGGACGAAAAATACATAAAACAATATTTATCTATTTATATCTATTTTTCTCCATATTTATCTTAAAAAGATAAAAATTGATAAAAATAGAGAAAGATAGAAAAAAAGCATATGGACAAAAAAGGTTTTACGTTAATTGAAATTTTAATCGTGGTGGCGATAATTGGGCTCCTGGCGTCTGTCGTTTTAGTCGGTTTGGGGGCGTTTAGGACCCGCGGCCGCGACGCTCGCCGAATCGCCGATTTACGCGAAACCCAAAACGCTTTAGAACTTTATTATACGAAGAATCAAAGTTACCCGCCTCTTGGCGGCGGAGACAGTTGGGCTGGTATGACAAATAGCTTGGTAAGTTCCGGCATAGGCGTTTCGTCGGTTTCCAATGACCCGCTCTATCCGGCCAGGACTTATCATTATGGCGTGGCCAGTGATGGTCAGAGTTATGTTTTATCAGTTGCGCTAGAAGATTCTTCCAACCCGGCCCTTAAAGATGACGCTGATGGCACCATTTACGGCGTGGCTTGCGATGACCCGAATTATTGCGTTCAATTTTGACCCGCGGCGCGGATTATAAAATATGTTTCATGGGTTTCATTTTTTATTTTTTACTTTTTATTTGCGGCCTGATAGTGGGCAGTTTTCTTAATGTCGTCATTTTACGTTACCGGCCTAAAGGTAAAATTTTGGAAGGAAAAGTAATTGGCGGTCGTTCTCATTGTCCATTTTGCTTCAGGATACTGACATTTTACGAATTAATACCGATTTTCAGCTTTTTTATTCAAAAAGGCCTATGCCGCGGTTGCGGCCGTAAAATCTCTCCCCAGTATCCTTTAGTGGAGCTTTTAAGCGGTTTAATTTTTGTTTTTGTCCCAATGTCTTTGTCTTATGACTTGAGACTGGCGGATTATCATTTTAGTTTTTTACAATTATCTATTGTCGGCTGCTGGATTTTTATTTTTATTTTACTCCTTCTTCTTTCGGCGATAGACCTGCGCCACTCAATCATTCCTAATCAGATAAATTTAACTCTTGGACTTTTGGGTTTAATTTTGATAATCATCAGCGATTATTATGATAGATTTAGCCTTCTGACCGGCTCTTTTTTTAAAAATTACGCCGCCATCTTCGGCCTAAGGGATAATATTTGGACAAATCATTTATTTGCCGCTTTGCTGGGAATGGCGTTCTTTGGATTAATCATTTTTCTGAGTAAAGAAAAGGCAATGGGCTGGGGCGATTTTAAACTGATTGGCGCCTTGGGTTTGATTTTCGGCTGGCCCGATATTTTAATAATTATATTTTCAGCCTTTATTATCGGGGCGATTGCAGGTATAATTTTTTTAATTGGAAAAAAGAAAAGAATGAAAGACGCGGTTCCTTTCGGTCCTTTTCTGGCGATTGGTTCAACGTTAATCTTCTTTTTTGGCTACCAAATCATTGGAGGATATTTTAGGTTATTCGGATTATAAAAAATAAATCTTAATATGGAATTGATTAAGAACTTTAAGTCAAAAATTGGAAATCACGGGAATAAGAGCTTTACCCTTATTGAGATACTGGTGGTTGTCGGCGTTCTATCGTTAATCGCCGCCATCTTAATAGTTTACGTTCGCAGCGGCAGCCAACAGATAATTCTTTTCAGGGAGCAAGCGCAGATTATCAGCATCCTTGCGCGAGCGAAATACCTGGCAATTTCAACTTTTGGCAGGACGGGCGTTCCCTGCGGTTACGGCGTTCACTTTGAACAACCGAGGACTTTTATTATATTTAAAGATATAGCCGAAGACTGTCAGGCGTCGGACCAAAAATATTCTGGTTCGGAAGAGGCATACGAATCTTTTCAAATAGACGGCACCTTAACGTTTGAAAACCTGACGCTTTCCGACATACTTTTTATTCCTCCCGACCCTTCGGTTATAATTACCCCAGAGCAGGACGACGCAACCATTATTTTGAAAACCGTTGGCGCCGAGAGTTCAGCTTCAATCAAAATAAATAACGCCGGCCAAATCAGTATTTAATAAAAAAATGAAAGTTTTTAGATACAAAACCAAAATAATCAACGCCGATAAAAGGGGTTATATTCTAATTGAAGCAATCATCGGCATTAGCATTGCCATTATTGGCATTCTCGGTATTCTTGGCCTGCTTTCGCGTTCGGCCAGTCTTAATCGGGTGGTAGCAGACCAATTTATCGGCAATTATCTGGCAATAGAAGGCATTGAAATAACCAAAAATCTCATTGACGCCAACATTATTCAGCAAAGACCATGGAATTCCGGTTTTAACACGGGCAGTTTTGAGGTTGATTATTCAAGTCTGAATTTGGAACCGAATCAAGGCAGGCGCATTCTGCTTGACCCGGTTAACAAACGTTATAGTTATCAAATGGGAAACGAAACCAATTTCACCAGGACGCTTTATGTTGAACTTCTCAGCTCGGAAGAAATTAAAGTAAATTCGGTCGTTAAGTGGACCACCCGAGGCAGCGGCAGATTTGAGGTTAATTTGGAAGACCATTTTTTTAACTGGCGACCACAAATATATGGGACGTAACATACAATATGAAGCATAATAAAAAAAATAATCGTAAAATGTTTCAAGTTTCACGTTTTAAGTTTCGTGAACGGGGCTTTACCATCATTGAGTTGATGGTGGCAATGACTTTGTTTTTGGTTTTAATAGGTATCGCCATCGGCGGCTTCATTAATGCGCTCCGGACGCAAAGGGCGATCGTTGAGTTGATGGCGGCTAACGATAACGCCAGTCTTACCATGGAGCAAATTGCCCGGGAAATGAGAACCGGTTATTATTTCGTCAAAATTTCCGACACTGAATTGAAGTTTGTTAACGCCTACAACGTAACGGTTTTTTACCGACTTAACGAAGAAACCATTGAGCGAGGGACGCAAGATATTTTTTTGCAGACAAAATATAAAAAGATTACGGCTGACAATTTGAGAGTGGCTGGTTTTAGAATAGACCTTTTGGGAGCCGACGCCGGTGATGGCTATCCGCCGCGCATCACCATCAGTTTGTCGATTACCGGCAGAAGCAAATATCTTCAGAATACCTCAGTCAACATTCAAACGACCGTAAGTTCAAGATTAATGGATACATAAAATGAAATTTTCAATTTCCAATTCAAAATTTTCAAATTCCGCGAGGGGACAGGTGATACTTTTAACTGTTTTGGTTTTAGCCGGCAGTATGCTTGGCGCTTCAGTAATTGCCGGTTATTTAATGCTTTTAAAAATAAGGGCTTCTTCCGACATTACGAATTCGGCCAGGGCAATATTTGCCGCCGATGCCGGCGTTGAGTGGGAGTTGTACAAACAAATAAAAGACCCGGGCTACCCAAAGCCTTCATTGTCCAACGGCGCCGAATTTACGACTTACCAAAATGAACAGATGATTAAGTCAATCGGTGAATCAAGCGGCGTTTTCCGCGCTTTTGAAATGAATTACACCTTGGCGACTACGACCGTGCCTTAGTCGCCACCCTTAAAATCCGTTGTTTTGCACGTGCTCCAAAGGGGATTCGGCAGTTTTAATATTGGCCGAGATAAGATAAAATTAAACAAGAATTTATGCCGGAAACAAAGTTTGAAAAGTTAGCCGAGATTTTTAGTCGCCTGGAAAAAAACTCGTCCAGTTTGGCGATGATAGACATTTTGGCGGATTTTTTCCCAAAAATTTCTCCTGAAGAAGCAAAAATCTGCGCTTATTTGTTGCGAGGGGAAGTCAGCCCGCCATATGAAGGATTGGAGGTTGGTTTGGCGGATAAAATGGTAATGCGGGCCATTAGCCGTTCGGAAAACATTGAAATAAAAAAAATTGAATCGTTATTCAGAAAAAAGGGTGATTTTGGGCTGGTAATTGACGACTTGAGGAAAAACAAAAAAGCCGGTCAATTGACCATTGAAGAGGTTTTTAAAAAATTAATTGTCATTGCCGAGACGGGCGGCGAGGGCTCGCAAGAAAAAAAACTTAGTCTTCTTACCGAGTTATTGTCCCAGTCTTCGGGAAACGAAGCGAAATACATCATACGGACCATTTTGGGAACGTTGCGTTTGGGAGTAGGCGAGATGACTTTTCTTTATGGTTTGGCTAAGGCGTTCGGCGACCCGACCGCTCCCGAAGAAGCCAAACGGGCAAGTAAAAAACAAAAAGAAATTTTAGAATACGCCTTCAACGTTCTATCGGACTTGGGCGAAGTCGCTTATGCCGTCTCTAAATTGGGCATCAAAAAAATTTCTACCATTGAACCTAAAGTCGGCGTGCCAATCAGGATGATGCTATCCAACAGGATTGATTCGCTGGAAGAGATAAAAAAACATATTCCCGGTAAAGTTTCGGTTGAGGATAAATATGACGGTGAAAGAATCCAGGCGCATATAAAAAAAGATGGAGAAATTGTCCTTTTTTCGCGCCGTCAGGAAAACATTACTCATCAATACCCGGACGTAATAGAAAATTTAAAGAAATCCTTTCAAGGCAAGGAAACTATTGTTGAAGGTGAGGTTGTGTCTTTTGACGAAAAGCACGAGAAATCAATGCCTTTTCAGGTTTTAATGTCGCGGCGCCGCAAACACGGCATTGAAGAATATGTGAAGAAAATTCCGGTTCGTTATTTTCTTTTTGATTTACTTTATTTGGACGATGAAAATTTCTTGAAGAAAACATTGGAAGAAAGAAAAGATGCTCTCAAGCGTTATTTTAATAAGACAAAATCAGTTGATTTTGCTGAATACGTTATAACCGATGATTTATTGATGATAAAGCAAAGATTCATTGATTCCTTAAAAAGGGGCAATGAAGGAATAATGATTAAGGATTATTCGGGCATTTATCAGGCGGGTACGCGCGGCTGGCTGTGGATTAAATTTAAAAAAGAATACAAAGAAGAATTGGCTGATACTTTTGATTTGGTAGTGGTGGGCGCCATTTACGGTGCCGGTCGGCGGGCGAAAACTTACGGCTCGCTTTTGGCGGCGGCTTACGAACCGAAAACCAACAAGTACTATTCTTTTACCAAGGTAGGCACCGGTCTCACTGATGAAAATTTGGCTCAATTACTGAAGATGTTTGAAAAATATAAATTAGAGAAAAAGCATAAATTAGTGGAAACCGAAATGAAAGTTGACGTTTGGTTTGAGCCGAAAATCGTGATGGAGGTTTCCGGCGCGGAAATCACCGTCAGCCCGGTTCACCCCGTGGCCAAAGACAAAATTAAACGCGGCGGTCTGGCTTTGAGATTCCCAATATTTTTAAGATGGCGCCAGGACAAATCAGCCGAAGAGGCAACGACAGTTGAAGAGATTTACGATTTATATAAAAAATAAGCATTGAATAATTATTAAGCAGGATGTTAGTATAAATAAAAATATGAGGAATTCTATCAATAAAAAAACTTTGGAATATTTGGCGGAATTAAGCCGAATTGAATTGGAATTAGAGGTCCCGACGCCCGAAGGGGGTCGGGGTCCCGACCGAAGAATCGGGGAAAAACTTTTAAAAGACCTCCAGAAAATTTTGGAGTATTTTGACGAACTTAAAGAAGTTGATACGGAAAATATTGAACCGCTCGCGGGTGGTACTATTGGAAAAAACGTTTTCCGCAAAGACGAAGCGGAAAATCAAAAGCCAAAAATCAAAAGCCAAAAATTGAAAGAACAGTTTCCGGAAGAAGAAAACGGTTTTTTGAAGGTGCCTCCTGTGTTTGGATAATAAATCAAAATTCAAAAATCAAAATGTAAAATTCGGGTATTTGCCTACCGCCCGCGTTATTACTAGTCAAATCTCAACATAATATGATTTCCCTTCAAAATTTAACAATTAAGCAATTTCATCAAGGATTACTGCGTAAAGAATTTTCCGCCTTTGAAAGCGTGCAGGCGTTTTTTGATTATATTGAAGAAAAAGACACAAAAATTAGCGCTTATTTACATCTGACGAAAGATTTGGCTTTGTCGCAGGCGAATAAAGTTGACGTTGATTTGGCCGAAGGAAAAGATTTGGGAATTTTAGCCGGTGTTCCATTGGCGATTAAAGACAATATTTTAGTGGAGGGCGAACCGGCCACCGCGGCTTCAAAGATTTTGGCCAATTACCGGGCGGCTTATGACGCGACCGCCATTAAAAAATTAAAAGAAGGCGATGCGATTTTTCTGGGTAAGACTAATTTGGACGAATTCGCCATGGGTTCTTCCACGGAAAATTCCGCTTTCAAAATTACAAAAAATCCTTATGATTTAGAGCGCGTGCCAGGCGGCTCATCCGGCGGTTCAGCGGCGGCAGTCGCGGCGGATATGGCCGTGGCGGCTTTGGGTTCGGATACCGGCGGTTCAATTAGACAACCAGCCGGTTTTTGCGGCGTGGTTGGCCTGAAGCCGACTTACGGCGCAGTTTCACGTTACGGCTTGATTGCCATGGCTTCCAGCTTGGACCAGATAGGAACGATTGCGAAAACCGTTGAGGACGCAGCAATTTTATTTGAGGCGATAAAGGGAAAAGACGAACTTGATTCGACCTCAACGGATTACGGGGGTGTGATGATAAATCATCACACCGAGTTAAATTTGGAAGACATCAGGAAATTGAAAATCGGTCTGCCAAAAGAATATTTTATAGAAGGATTGGACAAGCAAACAGGTTCGGCCATTGATGAAGCAGTGAAGCTTTTAAAATCCCTGAAAATAGATTTTAGAGAAATCAGTTTGCCACACACCAAGTATGCTTTGTCTTGTTACTACATTATTATGCCGGCGGAGGTCAGCGCTAATTTGGCGCGGTTTGATGGAATAAGATATTCGCGCATGCAGACTCACGCAGAAGGTGGTCAGCGTAATTCTGCGTCAAGTCGGCGCAGGTCTGCGCTGGAAGAGATTTATTTCCGACAAAGGGGCGAGGGCTTTGGCGACGAAGTGAAAAGAAGAATCATTCTGGGAACGTTCGTTTTATCTTCGGGTTATTACGACGCTTATTATTCCAAAGCACAAAAAGTCAGGCGCTTAATTAAAGAGGATTTTGACAAAGCATTTAAAGAGGTTGACGTAATTCTTACGCCAGTTTCGCCCACTACCGCTTTTAAAATAGGCGAAAAAGTTGACGACCCGTTAGCTATGTATTTGTCTGATATTTTTACCATCACCGTCAATCTGGCTGGTTTGCCGGCGGTGTCAATTCCGGCAAAAAAGTGTAAAATTAATGAGGGAGAAACGCCCGTTGGTTTTCAACTGATTGGCAAACCGTTTCGCGAAGCCGATATTTTGGGCATCGGGAGATACTACGAAAATTTAATTAATAAATAAATTTTTATGGCAGTCGTAGAGGCAATTTTCAATGTTTTTGGGGCTATTATAATCTGGATTGGAGAAAATCTGTTGATTATTCAAATCTTTTCATTATTTATTTCAAGCGTTCTCTTGGTTTTAATTATTTTTTTCATTGTTAAAACCAATATGCTCTCTGAAGAAATTGAGCATTTTATCAGCGTTTTGGGTTCTAAGGACCTTTCCAGAAGACGCAGTTTGAAAGCGTGGAAGCAAATCCAGAAAAGATTGAAGACCGGGCAGGCAAACCAGCTGAAACTGGCCGTGCTTGAGGCCGACAGGATTTTAAATGAAATATTAAAAATGGCCGGTTGGCCCGGCAAGAATTTGGATGAACGTTTGGAACAGGCGGGTCCGGTTGAACTTTCCAATCTTGAAGAAATCCGTCAGGCGCACAAATTAAGGAACCGGATTGCCAATGAGCCTAATTTCATCATTACCCCGAATGAAGCTGGATTAATAGTTGAAATTTATAAAAAAGTTTTTCAGGAATTGAATTTAATTGAGTGATTTAGCGTAATTTTACCCGGCAATGTTTTTTCTTGCCGCTGCGCAAGACAATTTTTCCCTCCCTAAAATCTTTTTGCGTGATTAGAAGATTGGGATTATCCAGTCTTTTTTCATTTAAATAACCGCCGTCTTGAACTATTAATCGTCGGGCCTCGGAGACAGAATTAGTCAGTCCCGAAATATTAAATAATTTGGAAATTAAAATTCCTTTTTTCAATTCATTCTTATTAATAAAAGTCGTGGGCATTGAAGCCGCCTGATTTTTTTCCTTGCCGAAAAGGCCGCGGGAAACATTTCTGGCTTTTTTAGCCGCGCTTTCTCCATGAAGAATTTTTGTCGCTTCATAAGCCAGAATTTCTTTAGCTTTTTTTATTCCAGCGCCCTTTAGTCGTCCCAGCTTTTTAATTTCTTCTAAAGGCAGAAAAGTGAAAATTAAGAGAAATTTTTTGACGTCTTTATCATCGGCATTAATCCAATATTGGTAATATTCGTAAGGTGAAGTTTTTTTCGCATCCAGCCAAACTGCTCCTTTCTCGGTTTTACCCATTTTTTTACCAGCCGTTGTTTCTATCAGGTGAAAAGTAAGCCCGTATGCTTCTTTAGCTTCCAGCCGCCTGATTAATTCAACGCCAGCCACGATATTACCCCATTGGTCACTACCGCCCATCTGAATCAAGCAATTATATTTTTTAAACAAATACCAAAAGTCATAGGCCTGAAGCAATTGATAATTAAATTCAAGGAAAGACAGGCCTTTTTTAAGGCGATTTTTTATGGATTCAAACGTCAATAGGCGGTTAACGCTAAAATGAACGCCGAAATCGCGGAGGAATTCAATGTAATTAAGTTTAATCAGCCAATCGGCATTGTCCAAAAGCAGAGCGCGGTTTTTATTGAAATCTAAAATCCGTGAAGCTTGCCTTTTTATTGATTGGACGTTGGCCTTGATTTTTTGACGGCTCATTAAAGGTCTGGCTTTGTCTTTGCCGCTGGGATCGCCGACTAATCCGGTGCCGCCGCCAGCCAAAAAAATTGGCCGATGTCCGAGTTTTTGCGCCCAAGCCATGGCCATTAACAGAGTCAGGCCTCCGACGTGCAAACTCGGAGCGCTTGGGTCAAAACCAATATAAAAAGTTATTTTTTGTTTGGCGAGAATCTGCCGCAGCCGATTTTCATCAGTTGATTGTTCAATAAACCCGCG
>CAZAUC010000008.1:18009-20975 GCA_964488305.1 uncultured Candidatus Saccharibacteria bacterium | reverse complement strand
TGCCTTAACGACCCGGACGAAAAGCATCCGAATACGAATGTTTGTCCGATATGTCTTGCTCATCCGGGAGTACTTCCGACTATCAACAAAAAAGCAGTGGAAGCAGTTCTAAAATTGGGCTTGGCTCTAAATTCAGAAATTCCGAAGACATCAAAATTTGACCGGAAAAATTATTTCTACCCCGATTTGCCTAAGGGTTATCAAATCTCGCAATACGATAAGCCTTTGGTTATTGGCGGTGAATTGAACGGCGCCAAAATTACAAGAATTCACCTGGAAGAAGATACGGGACGACTTGTTCATTCCGCAGACGGTAAATCATCGCTGGTTGATTTTAATAGGGCTGGTGTACCGTTAATGGAATTAGTGACCGAGCCAGATATTAAAAGCGGTGAACAAGCGGTGAAATTCGCCAAAGAATTACAATTGATTATGCGTTATTTGAGGATTTCCGATGCTGATATGGAAAAAGGCCAGATGCGCGTGGAGGTCAATATCTCGCTAATGCCCATAAATAAAGACGTAAATAACACAAATATTGGTGGAATTAGTGGTCAAATTGGCGGAAATTCGCGAAATATTATGGGCACAAAGGTTGAGATAAAAAATTTAAATTCTTTTCGGGCTGTAGGCGAATCAATAGACTATGAAATAGAAAGGCAATCGGAAATTTTGGATAAAGGCGAAGAAATAAAACAGGAAACGCGCGGCTGGGATGACATAAAAAAGAGGACGGTTTCCCAGCGCAGTAAAGAAGAAGCCCATGATTACCGCTATTTTCCTGAACCGGATTTGCCCATTTTATCTCTGAGGCCGAGCAATGGCGAGGCTGAAGAACTACAAAATGGAGCACCCCGCTTTTTTGCGCGAAGCGAAAAGGGCGGGGTAGCCGACGTTTTTGATTTAGAAAAAATTAAACAGGAGATCCCGGAGTTGCCAACAGCTAAAAGAGAACGTTTTGGTAAGGAATATGGCCTGATACCGAATCAGGCGGAAATTTTGGTTGAGGAAAGAGATTTAGCCGAATATTTTGAAGAATCTGCTTCTGAATTGCGGACGAAATTGCCGATTCCCGACCACAACTTGCTCGTTAATTATCTTTTAAGCGACGTCAAGGGCCTGATGAATGAACAAAAGGCATCAACCAAAGAATTGAACATTACGCCTGAGAACTTTGCTGATTTGATTGTTTTGATAAGCCAAGGTGAAATTTCCAGCCGTATTGCTAAGGATGTTTTAAAAGAAATGTTTTTAAGCGGCCTTGACCCCCACCAGGTTATTAAAGAAAAAAAATTGACAAAGATTTCCGATAGTGCTATAATAGAACAAACAATTAAAAAGGTTATCAAAGAAAACCCTAAAGCCGTTGAAGATTATAAGAAAGGCAAAGAAAACGCTTTGCAATTCCTTATTGGTCAGGGAATGGCGAAACTAAAAGGCCGCGGCAATCCGGATGACATCAAAAATATTTTGAGACAAATAATCAATAACTGATAAACAAATATATATGGTATTTGGAAAAAAAGAACAATTTAAAAAAGGTGAAGAAAGGGATAGCGAATTAGAGAAAAGATTAAAAGAGCAGAAAGAAAAAGTTAAGGCCCACTTTCGACAGGAGGAAAGCAAGAAAGATTTGGATATTATAGCTGAAACAGTGAAAGATTTATCAGACGAAGAATGGGAAGAACTTGCCAAAAAAAGAATAAAGCATCAGGAATCAAAACCCCATTAAAAATTCTTTCACTGATTTTTCCGCTTGTTTCTGATTTTCAATCCACTTTATTTTTTTATCCTTTTTGAACCAGGTCATTTGGCGCTTGGCATAGCGATAGATTTCTTTTTCTAATACTTCTATCATTCTTTGTTTTAGTTCTTTGACAATTTTTGTTTTTTCTGCGTGATTTCGCGTTTTTTCTGCATTAATCAGCGCTCGCTGACGGAGGAAGTAAGAAATATAACGGTATTCCAAGCCCAAATCATCCAATCTCTGCCAACTTAGGCCATTTTTATGAAGATTTTCCACTTCTTTTATTAATCCTTGCTTGCCCTGAGCCGAGTTGAAGGGTTTTAGGCGCTTCATCAGTCTTTTATTAATCAATTTTTTTAGTTCATCTGGAGATTTTTTAATACCGATTTTCAGGATTTGATAAGGCGGTTTATGAGGCGGTTTAATTGATTTCTCATCAACACTATCACGCGTGATAGTGTTGATGAGAGGAACGGGTTTATTGGTGGTTAAAATAATTTCCAGCGCCCTAACCAGACGGCGCTTGTTGTGGCAATCAATGTTTTTTGCCCGTCTGGGGTCTAATTTTTTGAGCCGTTTAAAGAGTTCTCCGGTGGATTTTTTCTCAAGCTGTTTTCTTAATTTCGGCTGGGGCGGGACAGCCGGTAACTGATAATCATAAATTAAAGCATCAATGTAAAATCCCGTGCCGCCGCAAACAATCGGAATTTTATTTTTTTTAAGAATTTTTTTAGCGGCCGCCTCGGCCAGTTTTTGATATTGGGAAACTGTAAAAATTTTTCTCGGCGAAGCCACATCCAAAAGATGATGAGGGATGCCTCTCATTTCTATTTTTGTAATTTTCCCCGAACCGATATTAAGTCCTTTATAAACTTGCCGCGAATCAGCGGAAATAACTTCAGCAACATTATATCTCTCGAATGCTTCTTGAATACGTTCTCTAGAATTATTCTTGAATATTCGAGATCTATTTGAGTTAATTTGAGACTTATTTGAGAGATGCTTTGCTATTTTTACCGCTAAATCTGATTTACCCGAAGCAGTCGGCCCGAGAATAACGATAATTTTGGGTTTACTTTTTACCATTGACATATTCTTAGGCATTATGATATGATAGCACTATCAATTTGGCAATTGATATTTGTCTTTTTGCCGGAACGATTAGTCATATATGATGCGATCGCATCGTAATATGACTAAAAGCTCTTTTTAAAATTAT
>CAZAUC010000008.1:16157-17909 GCA_964488305.1 uncultured Candidatus Saccharibacteria bacterium | reverse complement strand
TTTTAAAATTATCCACATCCTTGCGATTGAGTCATTGGTAGATTTTTATTATACTAAAAATAGATCTTCTATTCCTCATTTTTTATGAGAGGGGGGTGAGTGCTCATGCGAGTGTCTGATTCTCGGCGTATCCGACCGAGACATTCTCTTTTCGGCACCTGGCCGAATTGATGGGATTCCCTGACCGCAGAGGGCAACGCTTTCGTGTTGCCCTCATTTTATTTCAAAAAACATAAATTTGCCTCCCACTTGACTTTTTTTACAGTATAGAGTAAGCTAAATATAGTTCTTATAGAAAGGGGGGATGTTTTATGCAACTATTGTTTCTAGTCGTTGACGCTATTATAATTTAACCAACCGGCGACCTGGCCTTAAAGGGCTGCAAAGCCTGCGGGGCGGCACAAAGCAAAACGTGTCGCCCCTATTTTTATTTAAACTTAAACAACCCTTTCTTTAATTTCCCTTAAGATTTTTTCAATGAGTTTTTTTACTTTGATTTCATTTTCTTGCCCCCTGCGGTAATGTCTGACATTAACAGTCTTATTTTTTATTTCTTCATCGCCTACAACCAAAATATAGGGGATTTTTTGGATTTCTGCTTCGCGAATCCGCTTGGAAACAGTCAGATTTTCATCGCTCAACTGGGCTCTTATGTTATTAGTTATTAGTTGTTGGTTAATTGATTTGGCATACTGCCGATGCGCCGAACCGACATTAATTATTTCAACTTGGACAGGGGATAACCATAAAGGCAAAGCGCCGCTGAAGTGCTCCAAAAGCACGCCGATGAAACGTTCAATTGAGCCGAGCAGTGCCCGGTGAATCATAATCGGCTGTTCTTTTTTGCCTTTTTCGTTGATGTAATTGACGTTAAATTTTTCCGGCAGGTTGAAATCAACTTGAATGGTAGTGCATTGCCAGGCTCGGCCAAGGGAATCTTTGATTTTTAAATCTATTTTCGGTCCGTAAAAAACGCCTTCACCCGGGTCAACTTGGTATTTAAGATTGTTTTTCGTCAAAGCGTATTTCAAGGCAGACGTTGCTTTTTCCCAATTTTTTAGAGCGCCGATGTATTTTTTGGGACGGGTAGAAAGATAAATGTCGTATTCTTTAAAGCCGAAAGATTTAAGCATTTTTAAACCAAGTTTTAGGCATTTAACCAGCTCTTCGCTAAGCTGTTTGGGGGTGCAGAAAATATGGGCATCGTCTTGGGTAAAGCCGCGTACCCGCGTCAAACCGTGAAGCACGCCTGATTTCTCAAAACGATAAACCGTTCCCAGCTCGGCGAATCTCAAGGGTAAATCGCGGTAGCTTCGCGGCCGATGATTATAAATTAAGATGTGACCGGGACAGTTCATTGGCTTGACGACGTATTTTTCCTTTTCCACCTCCATCGGTGAATACATATTTTCACGGTAGAAGTCCCAGTGCCCGGATTTTTTCCACAATTCAAGCCGGGCGATGTGGGGCGTGCGGAGAAGCTGATAGCCGTTTTGGAGATATTCTTTAACGGAATAATCTTCAATTATTTGCCTTAAAAGCGCGCCTTTAGGGTGCCAAAGCGGCAGGCCCGCGCCGAATTGTTCGTCAAAGTGGAAAAGGTCTAATTTCTGGCCAAGCAGTCGGTGGTCTCTTTTTTCGGCTTCCTCCATTATCTTTAAATATTCCTCCAGTTCTTTTTTGGTGTTGAAAGCCACGCCGTATATCCGGGTAAGCATTGGATTCTTTTCATCGCCTTTCCAGTAGGCGCCG
>CAZAUC010000008.1:2533-16057 GCA_964488305.1 uncultured Candidatus Saccharibacteria bacterium | reverse complement strand
TCTACGATTGGTGAGTTCGCTTCATCGCTCTGTATATATTTTAATATATTGCTGGAATTAATCAACCCCTTTTTATTTGTATTTATAAAAATAATTACAGTTCCACCGCTTGCTGACAAATAAATTTCGGTTCATTATTGCGCCAGGACAGGCGGCCGTCTATCATTACTGCATTATTTTCCCGCCAGACAGCCGGATTTTTCGCCAAGGTGTCCGAAAAAACAACAATTTCCATACTGGCGCTGGCATCTTCAATCGTGGCGAAGAGAATTGGTTGGCCGAGTTTGCTGATAATCCGTTTAACTTTAGTAATCACGCCGCCAATCCGGCGACCATTACCGTTTACTTTTTTTCCAGCCAATAATTCTTTGATTGGTTTCACCCGATTCTTTTTGAGTTTTTCTTCGTATTGATTTAGGGGATGGCCGGAAAGATAAAGGCCCAAAAGTTCTTTTTCCCAGCCAAATTTTTCTTTTTCGGGGATTGACACATCACTTTCTTTTTTTTGAAAAATCAGGCCATTACCGTGATAGGCAGTGCCAAAAAGACTGCTTTGCGAAGAATTCATTGATTTTTTTACGTTTTGGCTGAAAGAGAGAATTTCTTCCAGATTGGACAAAAGATTCAAACGGTCCGTATTCAGGGAGTCAAAAACTCCCACTTTAATCAGGCTTTCCAGGGATTTTTTATTCAAATCTTTATGACGGACGCGCGTCAGGAAACCGGTGAAGTTCTGGAATGGTCCGCCGCGCTGCCTTTCTTCAATGATTGCCTCAACGATGTTGGCGCCGACGTTTTTAATCGCTAAAAGACCGAAACGGATGTTTTTATCTTCGGGAATAAAATTGTCAAAACTTTTATTAATGTCCGGCGCCAAGATTTTAATGCCGTCTTTTTGGGCCTGGTTGATTAAAAAGGCGATTCTTTCAACGTCGCCCGAGTCGGCGTTTAAAAGGGCGGTCATAAATTCAATCGGCCAGTGGGATTTCAGATAAGCGGTCCAATAACCTATTAAGGCATAGCAGGCGGCGTGCGAACGGTTGAAGCCGTATCGGGCAAAAGGAGGAAAAAGCTCCCAGATTCTTTTAGCGGTTTCTTCGTCAATACCGTTGTCAATCATCCCCTCCATTAATTTTTCTTTTTGGGCTTCAAGCAAAACCTTGATTTTTTTACCGATGGCTTTTCTTAAGGTGTCGGCTTCGGCCAAAGAAAAGCCGGCCAAATCGCGGGCGATTCTCATCATTTGTTCCTGGTAGATGCCGATACCGTAAGTGTTTTCCAAGATTGGTTCCAGTTTGGGATGAAGATATTGCACTTTTTCGCGACCGTATTTACGGTTAATGAAAGAGGGGATAAGCTCCATTGGTCCGGGACGATAAAGAGCAACCATGGCGATAATATCTTCAAATTCAGTCGGTTTCAATTCACGCAAATAGCGGCGCATGCCCGATGATTCAAGCTGAAAAATCCCCGTCGTATCCGCTTCCTGAAGGAGCTTAAAGGTTTTTTTGTCGTCCAGCGGTATCTGCGAAATTTTAATTTCTTCATCTTTTATTTCTTTAATTAAGCGAATGGCTTCTTCAATAATCGTCAGGTTCTTAAGGCCGAGCAAGTCAATCTTCAACAAACCCAAATCTTCAATGCTGTGCATTTCAAATTGGGTAATTATAACGTTTTCATTTTGCGGAGCGCGCTGTAAAGGTACGTAATTAATCAACGGCTCTTTGCTGACCACCATGCCGCAGGCGTGAACCGAAGCGTGTCTGGCAACGCCCTCCAGATGGCGCGCCGCATCAATCACTTTTTTGGCGTCGGGGTTGGTTTCATAAAGAGTTTTTAACTCAGTCACCCTTTCCAGGCATTTATCCAGCCAACCTACTTTCATTCCCTGCGTTGGATTGAAAGGAATGAGTTTGGCGAGCATGTCACAGAAACCGTAATTCATACCCAGGGCGCGACCAGCGTCGCGAACGGCGGCTCGAGCGGCCATCGTACCGAAAGTAATAATTTGGGCCACTTTATCTTCGCCGTATTTTTGGCGGATGTAAGCGAAAACCTCGTCTCTTCTGACGTCGGTAAAATCCAGGTCAATGTCCGGCATGGAAATTCTGTCCGGATTAAGAAATCTTTCAAAAAGTAAATCGTATTTTAAAGGGTCAATGTCGGTAATTCCTAAAACGTAAGAAACCAAACTGCCGGCTGCCGAACCACGTCCGGGACCCACGACAATGCCGTGTTCCTTCGCCCAATTGACGAAATCCTGGACGATTAAGAAATAGTCGGCAAAACCAGTTTTTTCAATAATCTCCAATTCATAATCCAAGCGCCCCATTAATTTCGCGTCAGCCACTGGAAAACGAATGGGTAATTTTTCCACAGTCAACTTGTGCAGATAAGCGTCAGCCGAACTTTCGTTTTCCGGCAAAGGGAAGTTCGGCAGAAGAATTTGATTAAGCGTTAAGGTAACGTCGCAGCGCTCGGCGATTTTTTCAGTGTTGGAGATTGCTTCAGGTAAATTCTGAAAAAATTCCATCATCTCTTCCTGTGAACGCATTGAAAAATCGTCCGCTTTCAAAGTCAATCGGTCATCGTCGCTGATTGTGTTGCCGGTTTGAACGGCTAAAAGAATATCGTGGTATTCGGCGTCCTCTGATTTAGCGTAGTGGATGTCTTGGGTGGCTACCAGAGGGATGCCGGTTTTTTGAGAAAGTTCTTTAAGCCCTTCGTTTACTTTGGTGATGTCTGGAATGTTCGGATGATAACCTATTTCCAGAAAAAAATTTTCTTCGCCGAATATTTCCCGATATTCCCCGGCAACGGACTCGGCTTCTTCAAATCTATTATTGAGAATAAGCTGGGGAATCTCGCCCGCGATACAGCCTGAAAGGGCGATTAAGCCGTCGTGGTGCTGGCGGAGAAGTTCCTTGTCCATTCGCGGCCGATAATAAAACCCTTCCAGATGAGATTTGGTTGAAAGTTGGATTAAATTCCGCCAGCCAATCTGGTTAGCGCACAGAAGAACTAAGTGAAAATATTTATCGTCTATTTTTGCCTGTTTTTCAAGGCGGGAACGGGGAGCAATATAAGCCTCAACGCCTAAAATAGGTTTAATTTCGGCTTTGATTGCTTTTTTATAGAATTCAACTGCGCCGTATAAATTGCCGTGGTCGGTTAAAGCCAGGGCTTTCATTCCCAATTCTTTGGCGCGGTCAATTAAGTCATCAATCTTCGCCAGACCATCCAATAATGAGTAATGAGAGTGTGTATGTAGGTGTACGAATTTCATAAAAAGTTCTTAAGTGATGATTACAAACATTATAATTGCCGAAGGGATGAAAGACAAGCAGAAATTGTTTGGTATAATTTAAAGAATAGAAATGAAAAAAAAGAAGGACAATAGAAATTTTATTATAGGCATAGACGAGGTGGGTCGGGGAGCGTTGGCCGGGCCGGTAACCGTGGCAGCATTTTTATTGCCACGGAATTTCCAATTTCCAAATTCCAATTTCCAAAAGATTTCCAAGATTAAGTTAAAAGATTCTAAAAAATTGTCTCCGCGGCAGCGGGAAATTTGGTTTAAATGTATTAAAGAGAATCAAAATTTATTTTATACCATTGCCTCCACGCCGCCGAAATTAATTGATAAAATCAATATTTCGCAGGCAGCTAACTTGGCCGCCACCAACGCCTTGCAGGCGCTAATTAAGAATTACAAATTAAAAATTAAGAATTGCCGGGTTTATTTAGACGGCGGTTTGCATTTAAACACAAAAACGCTTAATACTAAATACTTAATACTAAATACTAAGACTATAATAAGGGGCGATGAGAAAATTCCGGCGATCACGCTGGCCTCTATCGTGGCTAAAGTGACGCGCGACTGCCGGATGAAAAGAGCCCATAAAAAATATCCCACATATGATTTTATCAATAACGTTGGCTACGGCACAAAAAAACACATTAAAGCAATTAAGAAATCAGGGCACTCGCCAATTCATCGGAAAAGTTTTAAAATAAAGTAAAGGGCTTGATTTGAATTTTTCCGTTTGCCTTCGGCAAACCGAAAAATTCAATTTTCAAACCTTTACCCAGCCCTTTCTATAAAAAACGTCAGAAAGAGCTAGGTGCTCAATTCTATTGCTAACCGCGCACATAAAAGAGTTATGTGCGCCGGTTAGATATAATTAGTATGCGGCGCTACACTTTTATCGTCTTAATCGTTCTTTTGGTCATAGCCACTTACTTGACCTCATTTTTTATCAGGAGAGAGCGTTTCACTAATGAGAGTTTAAAATTAGTACAGGAAAATGAAGACTTGCGGGCACAAATACAGCGCTATCAAGCATCGGGCGCGAGGCACGTGGAAGAAAAAAATAATTATTTAACGGCCAAAGTTTTTTCCACGTACCCCTTTAACATTAAAAATCAAATAACGGTTGATATCGGTAAAAATGAAGGAATAAGAAAAAATATGGTTGTCATTTTGGGCGAAAATATTTTAATCGGTCAAATTAGCGAAGTTTTTATGAATTACAGCATTGCCCAGACGACTTTTGACCCGGGATTCCAGACACCGGTCAGAATAGGGCAGGAAGAAATAAACGGTCTTTTCAGGGGCGGTAACGAACCGCAAGTGACTTTGATTGAAAAAGAAAAGCAGATTCAGATAGGCGATGTCGTTTATACGGCTGGTCAAGAATACCCTTATGGTTTAAAAATAGGTGAAGTGACGGAGATTAATGAAATCAGCGCCGGTGTTTTTAAAGAGGTGTTTTTGAAAATGCCCTTTAGCGTGAATGAACTGAGGGAAATTAACGTTATAAAATGATTTAATGCTTAAGTTGTTTTTTTTAATTTTAGCCGTGGGCTCGTTGACTTTTTGTCAGGCCCTTGGCTTTTCTATTTTAAGCATAAAGCCGAACATTGCCTTGGTGGCAATAATCACCGTTTCGTTCTTTGCGACTAATCTATGGCATAGAATTTTTTTAGTCGTTCTATCCGCCATGATTTTAAAATTCGCCCCCGGCTTTGAAAAAGAAATTTTAATTTTTTCTCTGATTGGAGCTGCAATGGTAATAAGCAGAGATTACCTTCCCTGGCATCATTTTTTGAATAATTTGTTTTTGGTTGCAGTTGGAACACTTGTTTTTTATTTACTTTTGGCGCCCAATTTGATTTTATCCGCCGTTTTTTTGGCAGAGCTGTTTTTAAACCTGGTTTTTGGAGTGTTAATTTTTGCCTTGTTGAAATATTTATGGCAAAATAAGAAGATATGAAATTTTCTTTTCCCTTAATTAAAAAATTAGTTCCAACGGCGAAAAATAAAAGAGAATTAATTAAAAAATTAAACGCCCATTTTTTTGAAGCAGAGGAGGCAGGCGGAAATGCGCTTGAAATTTCAATTCCGCCCAACAGATTTTCGGACGCGGCTTCGCATTGGGGAATAGCAAAAGAAATTTCTGCCATTTATAGCAGAAATTTCCGAACTCAAAACCCAAAACCCAAAACTCAAAATTTAGGAAGCGCTAAAGCGCCGTTTAAAATTGAAATTCAGAATAAAAAGCTTTGCCCCCGTTATATGGCTCAATATTTCGAAAAGGTAAAAATTGGGCCATCGCCGAAATGGATGAAGGGCGTTTTAATTGATTGTGGTCTGCGGCCCATAAATAGCGTGGTTGATATTATGAACTATGCGATGCTGGAGACGGGACAGCCATTACACGCTTTTGACTATGATAAATTGACGCAAAGCGCGGATCGCAAAGCGCAAATCATAGTTAGGCGGGCGAAGAAGGGAGAAAAAATTACCACGCTTGATGACAAAATTTATCAATTGGATGAAAACATTTTAGTAATTGCGGGCGGATTCAAGATGGATTCGAGAAAAAAATTAGAGAAGGATTCGGGAGCCGTCCTGGCCATTGCCGGTATTAAAGGTGGAAAAAATGCCGAAGTTGATAAGAATACCAAAAGAATCATTGTTGAATCGGCAAATTTCAATGGGGCTAATATTTATCGGGCCTCAAAAATATTAAAACTTTCCACGGATGCTTCTTTGCGTTTTTCGCATAACATCAGTCCTGAATTAACCGCCATGGGTTTAAACCGGGCGGCGCAATTGCTTCTTGAAATTGCCGGAGCCAGAGCCGGACAAATTGCGGACGTCAATTTTGTTAAGGCCCGCAAAAAATTCATTAAATTTGATTTGGATAAATTTAATGAATTTATCGGCTTGAGATTGGACATTAAGAGCTGTCGAAAATATCTTGAACTGCTCGGATTTAAAATCAGCCGTCCGCCGTCCATAATACGCAACCAATCTTCATTTTTAGTTGAAGTACCGGCCATACGTTGCGATATAGAAGTTTTTGAAGATTTAGCAGAAGAAATAATGCGTCTTTACGGCTATGACCGCCTTGAATCGTCACCGCCGCGCATTCATCTTACCCCTTCGGGCTTTGAAGACAGAATTATTTTAAAAGACAAAGCGAGAAAAATATTGATTGGTACCGGCCTGAATGAAGTTTCCAATTACGCTTTCATCGGCGAAGCGGATTTGGCTTTTGGCAAAGAGTGGAAAAATACGACAGTTGAACTGGCTAATCCAATAAGCAGTCAGTTTAAATATCTTAGGCCTTCTTTGACTGTCGGGCTTTTGAAAAACATTGAAAGCAACTTACGATTTTTTGACGAAGTGAAAATTTTTGAAATCGGAAACGTATTTTTTAAGAAAAAAGATGATAAATTAGCCGAGAAATTGACTTTGGGCATTGTTTTGGCTTCTAAAAACAAAAAGCACGCATTTTTTGAACTCAAGGGCATTATTAAGGAATTTTTTGGCAAAGTCGGATTGTCTGATTATTTAATGCCCGAAATTGATAAAGGCGATAATTTTCTTCAACCGGGCGAAATTTTAAAGATTGAGTCAGGCAGAGTGGTTATTGGTTATCTTGGCGGCATTAATAAAGATTTTATTAAAGACAATGCGGCTTTGGCGGAAATAGATTTGGGTAGACTTTTGAAATTGGTTTCCGAAGAGCACGAGTACCGGCCACTGTCAAAATATCCGTCTATGATGCGGGACGTTTCAATTTTAGTTGAGCCGGGGGCGCGGGTTGGAGAAATAATACAGGCGATACAGGAAAGCGATTTGAAATACATTGAGGATGTTGATTTGATTGATGAATTTGAACTTGAGTTAAAGAGAAGTTTGACGTTCCGTGTAATTTTTCAGGCGGAAAACCGGACTTTAACGGAGCAGGAAGTCAACCGGGAAATGGAAAAAATCGTTAAAATGCTCAAATCCCGTTTTAAAGCCGGAATTCGTTAGTTATCAACTTTTTAATTTTCAAAAATTTGATATCATAATATATGATGAACTCCAGTAAATTATTCTTCTTTCTTAATATTGCCATTGTTTTCCTTATTGTTATTATAGGCGTGGCTCTTGCCTGGACCAATCCGACCGGCAATCCTCCTTCGGGTAGCGGCTCTGGCTTTGTTAAGTTTTTAACCACCCCAGTTAGCAAAATTAATTGGACAGCGGCTACGGGTTGGACAGATGTGGATATTAGTTCTGATACAGGAACAGATACGGCGAAGGCAGCTATTCTTGCTGTACAACTTAGTGTAAGCAGACCTATTTCAGGAGCTGGGGGGCGATATATTGAAGGGTTGGGTAAGTTCAGAAAAAATGGGATGAGCGAGACAGATATGCTTCCAAGAATTTCAGGTTCGTCGGATTATGGCGCCTCCTCTGTTCAGATCTATATTCGTGGTGCAGCAGCGGGTGTAATAATTGTTGAGCTTGATAATAGTGAAAAATTTGAGGCTACATTTGTAGATACTGGGCCAATAGCTTTTTCAACTGCTAGTTTTAAAGTTGATTTAATAGGATACATTTTACAATAGACGGATACATAATAAACAACTTTTTTCCAAAAGTTAATCCGAAACGAGTTGATTGAGCTTCAATAATTTATTCAGCGCTGTGCACTCTATCAATACTTTTGAAAGAAACTTTTTCCTGGTCAAATTTGAGTCGAACCGAAGCCAAAGGGCCGTTTCTATGTTTGGCAATAATAATTTCGGCGGTATTTTGTTCTTCCTCCGATGACTCCATCTTATCTCTGTCTTTTCTGTAAATAAACATTACCACGTCGGCGTCTTGCTCTAATGAGCCGGATTCGCGCAAGTCAGACAAACGCGGGATTCTTACATCCCGTTGTTCTACTGCCCGCGAAAGCTGGGCGGCAGCCAAAACTGGAACTTCCAATTCTCTAGCCAGGCCTTTTAAGCCGCGACTGACCTCGGTCATTGCCTGAACCATATTTTCAATATTATTTCTTGGGTGGATTAATTGAAGATAGTCAACGACCAATAGACCCAGGCCGTGTTCGGCTTGAAGCCGACGCGCCATTGAACGGATTTGAATAATGTTGGCCGACGGGGTGTCGTCAATAAAAATCGGTGTTCGGGAAAGACGGTCTAGCGCTTCCCTAATCATTTCAAATTCAATTTCGTCCTCCTTGGAAAGCCGGCCGGTTCTCAATTTCCATAAAGCCACTTGGGCTTCAGCCGCAATCAAACGGTCAATTACTTGGTCGCGAGACATTTCTAGAGAAAAGATGCCTACCGGTATTTGGGTTTTGATGGCCGCATTTCTGGCGATATCAAGACACAAAGCAGTTTTACCCAAAGATGGTCTGGCACCCAAAATTATTAAATCGGAACGTTGCAGTCCGGAAAGATAATTGTCCAGTTCATCAAAGCCGGTGGTGATTCCTCGCAAACCCCTTTCACCCTGGTGAAGTTTTTCAATTCTTTCATAAGCGGCGTTTAATTCGTCTTTAAGCGGCACGAAATTTTGCGGTCGTGATTTCTGGCTGATGGAAAAGATTTTTTGCTCCACGTCGTCTAAAAGCTCCTCGGGGTCTTCTGAAGAGTCAAAGGCCCGCTCAGTAATTTCCGAGGAAGCACCGACAAGATCGCGGAGTACTTTTTTCTGTCGGACAACTTTGGCGTAATAAGAAATGTGTGCCGCCGTCGGCACCAAATTAATTAATTCTGTCAGGTAGGCTGAACCGCCAACTTCGCTCAAAAGATTTTTATCTTTCAATTTTTTATTGACGCTTAAAATGTCAATCGGTTCGTTTTTTTCAAAAAGTTCAATAATGGCGTCAAAGATTTTGGCGTGCGCCGGGTTGTAAAAATCCTTTGAAGTGATTAAATCCGCCACCCGAATAATGGCGTCTTTGTCCAGCATGAGCGCTCCCAAAACAGAACGCTCGGCATCAATGTCTTGAGGGGGTAACTTTATGTCCATAGGCAGTGTCTTCTATTTTGTATCCTAATCGTTCCACTTTTTTTCGCAAGGCATCTGCCTGAATAAATTGTTTATTAACTCTTAATTTCTCGCGTTTTGCCGCCATTTGTTTGATTTTTGGCGGAATTTCGAACGGTTTTATCTTATCTAAACCCAAACCTAAAATTTTATCGAAATTAAGCAACAGCTTTTTTTTGCTTTCCGGCGAAAGCTGATTGTCTTTAACCAGTTGCCAAACAATAGAAAGAGCTTTTGGGGTGTCTAAATCGTCGTTAATGGCAGCTAAAAATCTTTTTTTGTAATTTATAATTTTTCTGCCGTTGGTTTTCGTCTGGTCGTTTGTCATCAGCTGTATATTATCGGTCAAATTGCCCAATGCATTTTGTGCTGCCGCGATTGATTTCCAGGTAAAATTCAATTTTGAGCGATAATGCGACGTTAAAACCAGATAACGAAAGGCAAGGGGATTAAACTTTTTATTTTCCAAATCGCGCAGAGTGTAAAAATTATTTAAAGATTTCGCCATCTTCTTCCCGTCAACTGAAAGATGTTCGCCTTCAACCCAGTAATTAACGAATTTTTTGCCGCTGGCGGCTTCTGACTGGGCGATTTCATTCTCATGGTGGGGGAAGATTAAATCCACGGCGCCGGCGTGAATATCCAATGTGTTGCTCAGATACTTCATCGCCATCGCCGAACATTCAATATGCCAGCCGGGGCGGCCATCGCCGAAAGGACTGGGCCAAAAAGCCTCTCCTCGCTTTTTGGATTTCCAAAGCACGAAATCCTGCGCCTGGTTTTTATTATATTCGTCAGCTTCAATTCTGGCTCCGATTTTTAACTCTCTTTTTTTCAGCCCGGAAAGCCGGCCGTAATTTTTGAACTTTGAGATTTTAAAATAAATGGATTTGTCTTTGCCCTGATAAGCAAAACCTTTTTTAAGAAGAATTTGAATCAGCTTGATAATTTCTTTAATGTGAGCGGTGGCGCGGGGATATACCTCGGCTTTTTCAACGTTAAGTTTTTTGAGGTCGCTAAAAAATATTTTGGTCAGCGGTCTGGTAATTTGATAAATATTCTTTTTTTCTTTTTGGCTGCGCTTGATAATTTTATCGTCAACGTCAGTGATGTTCATTACCTGCCTGACTTTATAGCCGTTATATTTCAATGCCCGGCGCAGTACGTCTTCAAAAATATAAGTTCTTAGATTGCCGATGTGGGCAAAATCATAAACCGTCGGCCCGCAGGTGTACAAGCTGACTTGCCCTGGGTTTTGCTGAAGGGCTTTTTTGTGGAGCGGTCGAAAAACTTGTTTTTTACGGGTTAAAACATTATAGAGTTTAAGCATTATCTTGATTTTATTATAAAACACCCGGTCCTTGCAACAATTGACACTTTGCAACAATTGACACTTTAACTCCCCGGGTATAACATTTATTCACGATCGTGAGCATTTGTTATATTTATTACTAATGAATAAAAAACAATTAAAAGAAAAAATTAAAGATTTACCGACAAGCGCCGGCATAGCTGGTTTGGCTTTGCTTCTGGGCCTGGCTGAAAGAGGAACAGTTGCTATTTCAGAGATTCTTGAAGGACCTGGTAGAGGAATGAGGCGAAGTTTAAAAAAAATTGAAGAGACGAAACATTTTTGGGATTATTATGATGAACTGAAAAATATGAAAGAAAACAGTGCCCGAACAATTTTATGGCGACTTGAGAAAAAAGGATTAGTAAAAAAAGAACAAAATAAATATCAACTGACGTTTAAAGGAGTAAAAATTGTCAAGAATTTTCAGGCAAAAAAAATAAAAGAAGATGTATGGGACGGCAGATGGCGATTAATAATGTTTGATATTCCGGAAAAAAAGCGCCAGTCGCGGGACTGGTTGCGTTGGCAACTTCTAATTTGGGATTACAAACCGCTTCAAAAGAGTGTTTTTATAGGCAAACATCCGATTGAAAGGGATGTTTATTTAGAATGCGTTGAAAGGAGATTGAAACAATTTATTAGATTAATGACCATAGGAGATATAGACGATGAAGATTTTTTGAATTTTTAATCTATAACAAACGTTCACGATCGTGAGTATTTGTTATGGCTTGACAAGAGTTTTTTTGGCAAATATAATAATAGGTGATTATTATGGTTGAAGAAAATATTCAGAAAAATAATAAAGAAGAGAATAAAAAGGAAGATACCCAAAAAGAACAAAGAGAGATAGAGGGAATTGATGGATTGTCAAAGTGCCAGAAAGAACGTGATGAATACCTTGATGGCTGGAAGCGGGCGAAAGCAGATTTGATAAATTACAAAAAAGACGAGGCCAAAAGATTTGAAAAGATAGTTATGTTTTCCAACGAATCTCTGATTAGGGAATTGATTAATATTTTGGACAGCTTTGATTTAGCCCTTGCCGCCTTGGGGCGGCCGCAGAACGACGCAGAGCATACTCAGAATAACGCAGAAATTCCGCGTGAATCCGCGTCGAGCCACTATGCCGCGCCTTATGAAAAAGGGCTTTATCTTATAAGACAGCAACTTGAAGACATTTTGAAGCGGGTCGGTTTGGAAAGAATTATTGTTTCAGTTGGCCAACCATTTGATCCTGGTCTTCAAGAGGCGATTGCTTCAATAGAGTCGGATAAGCCGTCTGGTACAATAATAGAAGAAGTTGAGAAAGGATATCTTTTAAATGGAAAACTAATCAGGCCCGCGAGAGTAAAAGTGGCAAAACAAAATCACTAATCAATTCCTAATTTCTTCCCGAATTATCTTGAATACGTAAATTATTTATTAGGGATTATTAGAGATATAATTCGCGATTTATTAGGGATTAAACAATTATGGCAAAAATTTTAGGTATTGACCTCGGCACGACCAACTCAGCGATGGCAATCGTTGAGGGAGGCGAGCCAAAAATTTTGGAAAATCACGAAGGTAACCGCACTACGCCTTCGGTGACGGCTTTAAGTAAATCAGGTGAGCGCTTAGTCGGGCTTTTGGCTAAGCGACAAGCAGTGGTTAATCCAAAGAACACCATTTTTTCGGTCAAACGATTAATTGGCCGCAATTTTGACGACCCGGAAGTTCAGCGCGACAAAAACTGGCTGCCTTTTGACCTTCAAAAATCGTCCACTGGAGGCGTGGAAATTAAAATGGGAGACCCTTCAACGAGTTCAGGGCAGGTTAAATGGTATAAGCCGGAAGAAATCTCAGCGATGGTTTTGGGGAAGTTAAAAGCCGATGCCGAAGCGAAACTGGGTGAAAAAATTGAAGAAGCGGTAATCACCGTACCGGCTTATTTTGATGATTCCCAAAGACAAGCCACCAAAAACGCAGGGGAGATAGCCGGCTTAAAGGTAAAAAGAATTATTAATGAACCAACGGCGGCGGCTTTGGCTTACGGTCTTAACAAAAAGAAGAACGAACAAATCGTGGTTTACGATTTCGGGGGCGGCACTTTTGATATTTCGGTTTTGGAAGTGAGCGAAGATACGGTTGAAGTTAAAGGCACTGGCGGTGATACCCATTTGGGCGGCGATGATTTTGACAGAAAAATCATTGAATATCTGGTGGAAGGATATAAAAAACAGGAAGGGATTGACATTTCCAAGGACCCTTTGGCGCTTCAAAGATTAAAGGAGGCGGCCGAACGCGCCAAGCACGAACTTTCCACGGTCGTTGAAACGGAAATTAATTTGCCTTACGTTACTTCTGATTCATCCGGCCCTAAGCATTTTCTATTCAAGCTTACGCGTGCCAAACTGGAAGAATTGGTTAAACCGGAAATTGAAAAATCCATTGAGTTGGTCAAGAAAACAATTAGCGAAGCCGGCTTCAAAATATCGGACATTGATGAAGTGGTTTTGGTCGGCGGTCAGACCAGAATGCCCGTCGTTCAAGAAGCGGTTAAAAATCTTTTCGGCAAAGAAGCGCATAAGGGGATTAATCCCGATGAAGTGGTGGCTATTGGCGCCGCCATTCAGGCAGGTATTTTTCAGGGAGACGTCAAAGACGTTTTACTTTTGGACGTGGTGCCTTTAACCTTGGGCATTGAAACGTTAGGCGGAGTATCAACGCCGATTATTGAAAAAAACACCACTATTCCTACGGCAAAGTCTCAGGTTTTTTCAACCGCCGCCGACAATCAGACATCGGTGGAAATTCATATTTTGCAAGGCGAACGCTCAATGGC
>CAZAUC010000008.1:0-2433 GCA_964488305.1 uncultured Candidatus Saccharibacteria bacterium | reverse complement strand
TTAAAGACAGCGTCAATAAAAAAATTGAGGCGCTGAAATCGGTCAAAGACACCGGCGACATAGAGGCTGTTAAATCAGCCATGGCGGAATTATCAGCGGAACTTCAAAAAATAGGCCAATCAATGTATAATAAAGGAGATGAAGGAAAACAGCAGCAAGGGCCTACTCAATAAGGAAAATACCGAAGTAGAAGTTGACAAATCAGTTGCTAAAATTGTCATCTTGGGGATTGTTTCGGTCGTTTTTTCATTTCTGTTCAGTTATTTCTTGAAGCAATTCATTCTCAGCGGCCGGTTCAACTTTTTACTCTTTTCGTTTTTGGCCGCTTTGGTATTTTTATCGGTTTTTTTACTGATGGCATTGTTCATTAAGAGCGCTTGGAGAACTAACCTGATTATTTTTTTTAACGTTTTGGTTTTAGCAGTGCCCTTTTACAACCAATTTTCAAAGATTACCAATCTTGGCCTTTTTATTAGTTTTTTGATTTTTATTTGGGCTAATTACGCCGGTCGACAGGGGCTTAAGAATATGGTGAAAATAAAGTTTTGGAGAATCAGCAAGAAGACTATTCCAAAAGCCGTTGTCGCCCTGGCAATATTCGTCAGTGTAATTTACATGGGGCACATTACCTCGGGAACAAAAGGGTTTTTTATTTCACAGACAGCTTTTGAGAAAATCCTTTCGCCGTTAAGTAAAAGCGGATTAGTCCAGAAATTTTTCCCCGGATTTGACCTTTCACTGCCGACGGAAGAATTAATTCAAAACTTAGCCGTTAATCAACTAAAGGAGAATTCACAGCTTAACTTTTTGCCTGAGTCCGCAAAGGAACAATTAATTGATGAAAGCGTAAAAGCTTTTAAGGATGACATTAGCGATTTAATCGGAACAACGCTGAATTTAAAAAGCAAAGCATCGGACGAACTTTATAAAATAATGGTTGAGAAATTCAGTACTCTTTCGTCAGGCGTTACTTCCGTCATTCCAATAGTAGCCGCTGTCTTGATTTTTTTTGTTATTATTGGCTTGTCGTTTCCAATTCGTCTGTTGGTCAGTGTTTTGGCTTTTTTGCTTTACGAAATTTGCCTGGCCCTTGGTTTTGGTGTAATAATGGCGGAAGGCACAAGCAGGGAAATAATAATTCTTAAATAATTCAAAATTCAAAAATCAAAGTGTAAAATTTAGGTGTTTGCCTACGGCAAAATAATCCAAATAACTTTTTCATTTTACATTGTCATTTTTCATTTTGATATTTACATTTTAAATTTTTATGGTGGATTATTATAAAATTCTCGGCATTAATAAGGGTGCTTCGGAGGATGAGATTAAAAAAGCATTTCGGAAATTAGCGCATAAGTATCATCCGGATAAAGGCGGTGATGAAAAAAAATTTAAAGAAGTTAACGAAGCTTATCAGGTTTTATCAAACAAAGAAAAGCGGGCGCAATATGACCGGTTCGGTCGGGTTTTTGATGGGCAGTCGGGCGCTGGTTTTGGCGGGGGATGGCCATTTGGATTTTCCCAAGGTGGACCCTTTAATGCCCAAGGGCCTTTTGGCGAAGTTAAATTTGATTTTGGAGGAGATTTTGGCGACATCGGCGATATTTTTGACGCTTTTTTTGAGGGATTAGGCGTGAGACAGAAACGCCGGACTTATCAGCGGGGAACGGACATCCAGGTTATTCAGGAAATTTCTTTGGAAGAGGCGTTTCACGGCTTAGAAAAAGAAATTAGTTTTCAGACATTGGTTCGTTGTGAAAAGTGCCAGGGCGTCGGTCACGACCCAAAAGCTGGTTTCAATAAATGCGAGACCTGCGGCGGCCGCGGCGAAATCAGAGAAACACGCAGAAGCTTTTTCGGCGATTTTGTCCAAGTTAAATCCTGCGATAAATGTTTTGGCACGGGCCAAATTCCTAAAAAAGTTTGCGAAACTTGCCGCGGTTTGGGCAGAATTAAAGGCAACCGTTCAATTAAAATAGAAATCAGGCCTGGCGTGCAAGAGGGACAAATTATTAAGATTAAATCAGCCGGTGAAGCAGGGGAGCGCGGCGCAACCGAAGGCGACCTTTACGTCAGAATCAGAATCAAGCCTCACTCTGTTTTCAGGCGTCAGGCAGATGATTTGATAATTAAAAAAGAAGTCAATATAATTGATTTGCTTTTAGAAAAGAAACTTGAAACTCCGACTATTTCGGGTAATAAGTTGAAGGTTGGTATTCCGAGCGATTTTAATCTAAAAGAAAACCTCAAAATTCCCGGAGAAGGAATGCCGCATTTTAACGGCTTCGGTCGCGGCGATTTAATTGTTGAATTGGAAGTTAAAACTCCGAAAAAATTAAGCGCTAAAGCAAAAAAGATTTTAGAAGAGTTGGATAAGGAAATGGATTAATTTAAGTTTTCCGCCCATAGCTCAACTAGGTAGAGCAGCTCCCTTTT
>CAZAUC010000007.1:0-21432 GCA_964488305.1 uncultured Candidatus Saccharibacteria bacterium | reverse complement strand
CCAGAGCCCAAATCGCCGGTTAAAGCCAGAACCAATGCTTTTTTTTGTTTTTGATAATGGAGAAATTTTTGCGTCAATAAACCAGCCAATTTTTTAGTTTGTCGGGGAGAAATTGTTTTATAAGAATGCGGAGCCATTATAATTTTTTCTCTTTTATTCGGGCAAGGAAACAACTTTTTTGAGAATAGTGACTGACAAAAAAGCCAGTGATAGAGCCAAAAAGAAACCAATTAAGAAGCCGTTAAAACCAAGGGAAGTTTTATAATTAATAACAGAAGAATCATCAGGCGAAACATTGTCAATGACGTTGGCGCTGAAAATTTCTTGTGAATTTTTTTGCGTTAACCCATCTACGTTATTGGAGATAGCATTGGTTTCACCGGCGGTTGCCTTGGCAGTAAATATGAATTTGTCGCCTTGGCGAATTAAAATTTTATCCTCCGAAGCATTTCCGGTAAAATCCGCTTTATCAACAAGGCGCCCGTCTTGGTCGTAAAGAAAAAGCGTTTCGCCGTTGTTGTTCAGGGCGATTTTGGTGGTTTTGTAATCCAGTGTTAGATATTCAGATGGCCCGATTCGTTGATTCTTTAGGGTGAATGTTTTTCCCGAGGCGTCTTTTATCTGCCAGCCCGCCAGATCAACCATTTCTTGGCCGTCGTTAAATAATTTTATCCATTCGCCCTCGGTGTCTTTGCCGGCGGGATTGGGAAGAAACTCAGAGATTAACATAATTTAAAATGTAAATATCAAAATGGAAAATGACAATGTAAAATGACAAAAAATTTTTTAAAAATTTCGCCGAAAACAAATGCTAAAATTTTGATTTTTGATTTTTAAATTTTTATTTTTAAATGTTTAAAGGCGGCTTCGGTGGCGATTCTGCCCAGGGGCGTTCTCTGGACAAAACCGATTTTCATTAAATACGGTTCGTAAATTTCTTCAATTGTGCCTTTTTCTTCGCCCAAAACAGCGGCTAAAGAATTGACCCCCACGGGCCGGTTATTGAATTTTTTAATGATTGTTTCCAAGAGGCAACGCTCAGAGGATTCTAGGCCCAATGAGTCTACGGTTAAAAGTTTTAACGTCTCAAAAACTATAGCGGTATCAATAATTTTTGAATTATTGACCTCGGCAAAATCTCTGGCGCGTTTTAACAAGCGATTGGCGACTCGCGGCGTGAAACGTGAAGCTTTGGCCAGCGTTTCAATGGCTTTTGCTTCGAGTTTTACTTTCATCAATTTTGCCGAGCGCTCAATGATGGTTTCAATTTCTTTCAGGCCGTAATAGTCAAAATGGAAAACAGCGCCGAACCGGGAACGAAGAGGATTTGACAGCAGGTTTGGCCTGGTAGTGGCGGCAATCAGGGTAAAAGATGGCAAATCAAGACAAATTTCGCGGCTTGCCAGGCCCTTGCCAACCACCACGAAAAACTTTCGTAATTCCATGGCTGGATAGAGCATTTCTTCAACTGATTTGGAAAGCCGGTGCGCCTCATCAATAAAAAGAACATCCTGGCTTTCCAGGTTTGAGAGTACGGCGGCTAAGTCGCCGAGTTTCTGCAAAGAAGGACCAGTAGCGACTTTCAGGCTTGCGCCCATTTCTCTGGCGGTCAGCGTGGCCAGGGTGGTTTTGCCCAAGCCAGCCGGTCCGTAAAACAATAAATGGTCACTTGACTCTTTTCTTCCTTTGGCGGCCGATAGAATCAGGCCGAGACCCTTTTTGATTTTTTCCTGACCAATATAATCAGACCAGGAGCTTGGCCGTAAGACCGCGTCAATGAACTTATCATCATTTTGAAATTTATTGTTCTTTGACATACACAATTATTTAAACAATAACCGATTTTTGAGGTTATGACAATAATAAAAAGCCCCCGGCGAACATATTTTCACAAGGGGGCTCGTACGAACATTTAACAATTCAAAAGAACCAAAATGTTAACGGCTGCGGCTATAGTTGCTATTGAGAGGGTGAATATGGATACAGAGAAACAAAAAGTTTCTTCCCAGCGGCGAACGGAGTCCCACTTGGCAGATAATAAGTAAAAAAGTGATATCCCGGCGCCACCAAAACTGACAAGAAACAGAAAGCCGGATAGCGGATATTGTCTCTGTGCATGGTGATTAGCGCCGCCGATTATGGCGCAGACAATAAGTAATACAGCTAATAATAACCACATTACATAAATTACCTGACTTGTTCTATTTTTTGTCGCTTGCGTCACGTCTTCCTCCTCATTGTGGTTTCAACATACTTCACTCAAAACTAAGAAATGTCAGGCAGGTCGCCATTATAATGCCGAATGTCATATATAGCGACTTGCGGATTATGCGTTGCCACATCATCCCTCCAAATCTGGGTTTTAGTATTTCGTCAACAACATTGATAATAGTCGTTATCAAGAAAATGAAAACACTGCCAATAAAAAATTTAGAAACAGGCATCGGAAATCCTCCTTAATATCATACGTCTTTTTATAAACCTTCCTTGTTATGCTATTAAGAACTCTTTATATTGTATAAGATGTTGACAAAATAGTCAACGCTTGACTTTTATTTAATAATATGCTATGCTGAAGACGTAAAAATAAAGACCATCTGGTCCTGTGGGCAAATCAAGGGATTTCTTTTAGCTCTGGACGACCTGGCTCTGGCTGGGTCGCTCCTCAAAGAAATTCTTTAATCTCTTTTTCAACGGGAGTTTTCATTCTCGGTTTCCGAGAAGGCCGCCCACAGTACCAGGTGGTTTTTTTACTAATTATATCCAAACTTTCAACCCGCCAAAATTTTTGCGTAGCGAAAACTTAGGCGGGTAAAAGTTTTTTAATAAAATTTTCATTGCCTCTTGGCTTGAAAATTTTGAGAAAGCCCTTTACCACTCAATCGGTCCGGTGCTTCTTTCTACTTCGTCAATGGCAGTCTGGCCAGCGAGTACTTTTAAGACGCCGTCCTGCTGCATAGTTATAAATCCCTTTTTAAAGGCTAAGTCTTTGATTTCGGCCTCCACTGCCCGGTCAATAATCAACCTTTCCAAATCTTCCTCAATTTGCAGAAGCTCAAAAACGCCGACCCGCCCTTTATAACCGAAACCAGAACATTTTTCGCAACCCTTGGCTTTAAAGACTTTTACGTTAAGCTTTCCATTGTCAAAATACTGATTTTTATTTATTTTTTCCGGCATTTTCGCCAGGAATTTTTCAATCTTGTCTTTTAGGTCGGCGCTTATTTCCACGGGCTGGCGGCAACTCTGGCAAAGCCGGCGCACCAAACGCTGGGCAATGATAACGTTCATTGATGGCGCAATGACTGATAACTTTACGCCCATATCAACCAAACGCGGGATGGCACCGAATGAATCATTGGTGTGAAGCGTGGAAAAAACAAGGTGGCCGGTTAGAGCGGCGTGGATGGCAATTTCGGCTGTTTCCAAATCACGGATTTCGCCGACCAAAATCATATCCGGGTCTTGACGCAAGAGAGAGCGCAGTCCTTTGGCGAACGTATAACCAGCCTCAGAATCAACCTGCGTCTGTTCAATGCCTTCAAGATGATACTCAATCGGGTCTTCAATGGTGATGGTTTTTATTTCGGGTTTGTGGGTGTGGCGTAAAAACGTATACAGAGTGGTTGTTTTACCGGAGCCGGTCGGACCAGTATTTAAAATCATTCCATTAGGCTTCTCCAATTCCTGCTGCATGATTTTTAAGTCATCTTCGCGGAAGCCCAAATCAATAAGCGAGAGTTTGATGGTGTCTGGGTCAAGAAGCCTTAGGACAATTGTTTCGCCGAATTCTGAAGGATTGATTGATGCCCGGATTTCAATTTCTTTGCCCGGCAGGCTGATTGTAAAACGGCCGTCTTGCGGTTCGTCTTTTATGTTAATTTTCAGGCCGGCAAGAATTTTTAACCGGGAGAGCAAATGTTCATAGATGGCGTTTTTTAAATCATTGGATGCATCATGAAGCAGACCGTCAATTCTTAGTCTTAATTTGACGTGGTCTTCGGCCGGCTCAAAATGAATGTCTGAGGCTTTGGTGGCCAAAGCGCCGGCTAAAGCAACTTCCAAGATTTCACCCGCGAAACCCGCACCGGCATTAAGCTTTTTAATGTCGGTTTTAATGTTTTCCAGAGAGGTTAAGGTTTCCTTCAAGGAAGCCAACTTTTCTTCTTCAATTGTAATCCGGCCGGTAATTTTGGCTGTTTTCCCAGCTACAAATTTATAGAAGCTCCAGATATGTTGGAGCCCGCTCAATGAAACAACAAAAATGGACGGTTCGTAGCCGTCAGTTTTTAGTTTTTGAATAATTTCCTGCGCTAAAGGAGTTTTTGGGTCAAAGGCGGCCACGGCGACGTTTTTTTCTTTTATTTCAATAGCGGCGATATTGGCTTTTTTAGCGGCTTCCTGAGGAATCAAGGCAAGCGCCTCGGTATTTATCGGCGTGGTCGTCAAATTAGTATAGGGATAGCCCGTTTTATTAGCCCGGCGCTGGGCGTCGCGTTCTTCAGCTTCGCGACGCAACTGGGATAATTTATCTCTGACTTTGGTCAGCGGGTTTTTTGAAGAAGATGCCATTAATTTAAATATAAAACAGAAAACACAAAAAATAAAGCTTAATATCTTGTTTAACCACGGCAAACTATATTAATATTAATAAAAAAGACTTTTAAATTAACCCGAATATGAGAATTCTTGCCATTGAAACATCTTGTGATGAGACGGCCATAGCTATGCTTGGGGCCAGCGGCAACTTAAAGCAGCCGCGATTTAAGATTTTAAAAAATTTAGTGGCGTCACAAATAAAAATCCACGCGCCATTCGGCGGCGTAGTGCCAAATCTGGCTAAAAGAGAGCATCTTAAAAACCTACCGATTCTTTTAAAAAAACTCAAAACTCAAAACTCAAAACTCAAAACCGATTTGATTGCCGTGACGGTGGGACCGGGGCTGGAGCCTTGTCTCTGGACAGGCGTAAATTTTGCGAAAGATTTATACTCAAAACTCAAAACTCATAACTCAAAACTTAAGCTGGTTGGCGTGAGTCATTCCGAGGGGCATCTTTATAGTTTTTTGCTTGCGCGAAAATTCAAGCCGGATTTGTTTCCGGCCATTGCTTTAATCGTCAGCGGCGGCCATACAATTCTGCTCTTAGTGAAAGACCTGGCGCATTATAAAAAGTTGGGTGAGACCAGAGATGATGCGGTGGGAGAATGTTTTGACAAGGTAGCGCGGCTTTTAAGATTACCCTATCCCGGCGGCCCGGAAATCGAAAGAATCGCCAAGCAGGGGAATCCTAATGCGGTTAATTTCACGCGACCCATGCTCAACCAAAAAAATTACGACCTCAGCTTTTCCGGGCTAAAGACCGCGGTCCTTTATTATCTCCGGGATAATTCACCCAGCACCTTCACGTTCAAGGGCGGGCGTCAAACGACTGAATGCCATGGGAAGGTGCGGGATAAAAATGTTAAAATTAAAGATATAGCCGCCAGTTTTCAAGCCGCGGCTTTTGACCTATTAATCTCAAAAACCCTGCGCGCGGCCAAGGAATTTAAAGCAAAATCAATTTTGCTTTCCGGCGGCGTGGCGTCAAATTTTTCCTTAAAAAAAGACTTGAAACTAAGAATTAAGAATGAAAAATTAAGAGTTAATTTATTCGTGCCGAATAAAAAATTTTGCACGGACAATGCGGTGATGATAGCGGCGGCCGCCTACGTTAATTATTTACAAAACAAAAACCATCGATTGATTGCCGCGGGGAACATGAATTTAAAATAAAATGCTTTTTTTGAAAAAATTAGATTGGTGGCTTAATGCGGCGGCTCTTTTTTTAATATTGGCCGGTTTAACGAGTTTATTAAGTGCCGCGCCCTCTCTGTTTTACAAGCAGCTTATTTGGGCGGCGGCCGGTTTGGTTTTATTGTTTTTAATTGTCCAATTTGATTGGCGGCCATTCATTAATTATCGAAGCGTTATTTTTGGCATATATTTCCTGGCAGTTTTGCTTCTGGTGGCTACTTATTTCTTGGCGCCGACGATTAGAGGGACAAAAGGATGGTTATCGGTCGGCTCTTTTAATTTCCAGATTTCGGAATTTGCCAAACTGATTTTAATAATCTTCCTCGCCAATTTTTTTAGCCGGAAGCATATTGGCATCGGTCGGGTGTCAAATTTGCTGGTCTCGTTCGTTTATTTCCTGATACCCGGTTCATTAATCGCTCTTCAACCGGACTTTGGCTCAGCCTTGATTCTTTTTTGCATCTGGTTTGGATTTCTCTTGGTCAGCGGAATCAAACACAGGCATTTGATTATTGCCTTGATTATTTTTGCGATTTTAGGAATAATAATATGGCAAATTGTCCTAAAGGATTATCAGCAGGAGAGAATACTGGGCTTCTTTTTTCCCGGCCGTGACCCATTGGGGATTAATTACAGTGCCATCCAGGCGAAAATCGCCATTGGTTCAGCCGGTTTATTTGGCAAAGGATTCGGGCAGGGTACGCAGACGCAATTAGGTTTTCTGCCCGCAGCCCAGACAGATTTCATCTTCGCGGCTTTTACAGAAGAGTGGGGTTTGGTTGGCGGTCTGTCTATAATTTTAGTTTTCCTCTTTCTCGTCTTTAGAATCATTAGAATAGGACTTAATACCGATAATAATTTCAAGCGTTTTATTTGTTTGGGGGCGGCGATTCTGTTTATTGTTCAATTTATTTTTAACGTTGGGTCAAATTTGGGACTTTCACCGATTATCGGAGTAACTTTTCCATTTTTAAGTTACGGCGGCTCCAGCCTATTGACCAATTTAATTTTAATGGGTATAATTCAGACGATTTTCGTTCGCCGCTCTTTAAATCTATGAATATAAACAAACTGCGGCTATTTATAATCCTTATAATTTTGGCGGTCTGCGGAGGGGCGTTTTCGTTGTATGCACTTAATTTATTAAACGCTGGTCATTCGGCTGAGGCCAAAGTCCTTGAAATAAAGGAGGGAATGAGTTTTGATGAGGTAGCTGACGAGTTAAAAAAAATTAAGCTTATTGATTCAAAATTCTTCATTAAGGTTTATGCCTTGATAACCGGTCAGGCTAATCAGGTTAAACCGGGCAGGTATATTTTATCAGGTGACAACTCTTTTCCTCAATTGCTCGGCATTTTAACCGAGGGGCCGGAGGAAATTTCCGTATTTATTGCTCCCGGGATGACGCTGAAAGAAATTGACGAAAAATTGAAAGTTTTAGGTGTTATTGAGCAGAATGGCCTGGCAGAACCCAACGTTGATTTATTTAAAAAGAAATATTATTGGCTGGAAGGCGCTTCTTCGCTGGAAGGATTTCTTTTGCCCGATACCTACATGTTTTTTTCGGCTTCGGAGGCCGAATCCGTGGCCAATAAGTTCTTGGATAACTTCGAGAAAAAAGCCTTGCCTTTTTTAATAAATAGTAATAATCTTTTAGAGACGGTAAGTTTTGCTTCCATCCTGGAAAAAGAAGTCCCTGATTATCAGGAAAGGCGGATAGTTGCCGGTATTTTAATAAAAAGATTAAACGTTGATATGCCTCTTCAGGTTGATGCCGCTTTGATTTACGGGAAATGTTTTGGCGAATTTCTAAATTGTCCGTCCCTCCAGGAGGCGGATTATAAGTTTGATTCCCCGTATAACACCTATCTTTATAATGGCCTGCCGGAAACTCCAATTTGCAATCCAGATATTGATGCGATAAAAGCCGCTTCCGACCCCGAAAAATCGGGTTACTGGTATTATCTTTCCGACCCAAAAACACAAAAAACGGTTTTTTCAAAAACCTTGGATGAACAAAACGAAAATAGGGCGAAATATTTACGTTAATTAAATTAAATAAAAAAATACCGACCATTACTTAATCGGTTAATTTATTTTGCTTTCACTAAATATGGTAAAAAATTTACCAACTAAACTTTTTTCGTCTCGTTTTGGGCAGCTTATTAAGCAGCAATTTTTAGCTGAAATCCAAACAGCTTCTTGGGACTGGTTCATCAAAAAAGGGCTGAAAGAGTTGTTTGATGAAATCTCGCCCATTATGGATTATTCCGGAAATGATTTAGAGCTTTATTTTCTGGACTATTATTTTGACGAGCCGAAATACGATGAAGAAATGTCGCGGTTTAAGGGCTTGTCATACGAAGCCCCTTTAAGGACCAAGGTAAAATTGGTTAATCACCGGAACAAAAGCGTTAAAGAACAAGAAGTTTATTTAGGGGATTTTCCGGTAATGACTAATCGGGGTACGTTTATCATAAACGGCGTTGAAAGGGTGGTAGTTTCCCAGCTGATTCGTTCGGCCGGGATTTTCTTTACAGCAGACGTTTTTAAAGGGAGAAAACTTTTCGGCGCTAAAATTATCCCTAACCGCGGCGCTTGGCTGGAATTCGGCACTGACCCCGATGGCGCATTGAGCGTAAAGATTGATCGGCATCGCAAGGCGCCAGTCACTGAACTTCTAAGGATTTTTGGGCTGGAAGATAATGAAAAAATACAGAAAACCTTTGGAGATGTTGACAAAGGGCAAATAAAATTCATTGAGGCGACGCTCAAGAAAGACCCAGCTAAAGACGTTTCCGAATCATATACGGAAATTTATAAGAGGCTTCGGCCGGGTGATTTGGCTACGCCGGAGAACGCCAAAAGCCTGATTGACGCAATGTTCCAGAGGATTGATCGGTACAGCCTTTCCCGCGTGGGAAGGTATAAGTTTAATCAAAGATTGGGAATTTCCACCGGTCAAACCGGTATGTCTTCCGGCAAAAAAAATAAAGAAAGCCAACTGCTTGATTTGGAAGACCTAACTCTGGTGATTAAAGAAATTATCAGGTTAAACAACGACCAGTCAGCTGAACCGACGGACATTGACCATTTGGGTAATCGCCGCGTTAAAGCGGTTGGCGAATTAATTCAGAACAGGCTTTATGTTGGTTTTGCCAGGCTGCGGCGCATTATTCAAGACAGAATGTCTACGTTGGATTTTGAATTTTTAACGCCTGTACAATTAATCAACGCCCGTCCATTAACCGCCATCATTAAAGAGTTCTTCGCCACCTCACAACTTTCGCAGTTTATGGATCAGGTAAACTCCCTCTCGGAGCTGGAACATAAACGCCGCCTTTCGGCCATGGGGCCGGGCGGTTTAACCAGAGAAAGAGCCGGTTTTGAGGTCCGCGACGTTCATACTTCTTATTACGGCCGAATTTGTCCAATTGAAACCCCGGAGGGTTCAAATATCGGTTTAATCAGTCATTTGGCCAATTACGCCAGATTAAACGAATTCGGTTTTTTGGAAACCCCTTACTTGAGAGTAAAAAACGGTAAGGTCACTTCCGAAACTGTTTGGATGGATGCCATAGAAGAAGAGAAGTATAAAATTGCTCAAGGAGGAGCCGACTTGGATGAAAGTGGAAAGTTCATTAACGAAGAGGTGGAAATTAGATTTAAAGGACAGCCGGGGACTTGTTTACGAGAAGCAATTGAATTTATTGACGCCGCCCCCAATCAGATGATAGGCGTAGCTACGTCCCTTATTCCTTTTTTGGAGCATGACGACGCTAATCGGGCGCTGATGGGCGCCAATATGCAGCGTCAGGCCGTACCTTCCATAAGTCCCCAGGCACCCCTGGTTTCAACCGGCGCCGAAGAGAAAGCAGCTTTTGATTCGGGCCGGCTAGTTATTGCTGAATCAGACGGCAAAGTGATGGAAGCGGATGGACGCGCCATCATTATTCAGGAGGCGAACGGGAAGAGAAAAAATTATCCAATTCATAAATTTAGAAGGTCAAATTATTATACCAGCATTTCTCAGCGGCCGCTGGTGGAGAAAGGTCAAAGAGTAAAAAAAGGAGAAATTTTATCCGACTGTTCGTCAACCGAGGGCGGCGTTTTGGCCTTGGGGCAAAATCTTTTAGTCGCTTTTACTTCTTGGGAAGGCGCAAATTTTGAAGACGCAATCATTCTTTCAGAAAGAGTAAGAAAAGATGATTTGTTTACCTCTGTTTATATTGAAGATTTTTATTGCGACGTAAGGGAAACCAAATTGGGGCCGGAGGTAACGACGCCTGACATTCCCAACGTACCGGAAGACAAACTTAAAAACCTTGATGAAGAAGGAATAATTAGGGTTGGAGCGGAGGTAGGTGCTGGTGATATTTTGGTGGGAAAAATTTCTCCGAAAGGCGAGGTTGAATTAACCTCTGAAGAAAAGTTGTTGCGGGCGGTCTTCGGCGAGAAAGCGGTTGACGTCAGAGATACTTCCCTGGTTCTGCCGCACGGGAAATCAGGTCGCGTTGTCGGCATCAAGATTTTTTCCCGGGACCGCGGCGATAAACTTGAACCGGGGGTTATTAAAAAGATTCAGATAGACATTGCTCAGCTAAGGAAGGTCAGGGCAGGCGATAAATTAGCCGGTCGGCACGGAAATAAAGGCGTAATTTCGCAAATTCGGCCGATTGAGGACATGCCCTACCTTGAAGACGGAACGCCGGTAGATATTATTCTAAATCCTTTAGGCATTGCTTCACGAATGAATTTGGGACAGATTCTTGAAACGCATTTAGGTTTGGCTGCTCAGCGTCTCGGTTATCGCGCCATCACGCCAGTTTTCGTTGGAGCCAACGAAAACCAAATTAAAGACGAACTTAAGAAGGCGGGTTTACCGTCAACGGGTAAAATTTCCCTCTATGATGGCCGGACAGGGCAACCCTTTCCTCAACCAATAACCGTTGGTTATATTTATATGTTAAAACTGAACCACTTAGTGGAGGATAAGATTCACATGCGCTCTACGGGTCCTTATTCATTAATTACTCAGCAGCCGCTGGGGGGCAAGGCGCAATTCGGCGGCCAGCGTTTTGGTGAAATGGAAGTTTGGGCATTGGAGGGTTATGGTGCCGCCCACTCTCTTCAGGAAATGTTGACTATAAAATCCGATGACGTTTTCGGCCGCGGCGCGGCTTTTGAAGCCGTAATTAGGGGAGAAAAAATCAAAAATCCAAGCATACCCTCGGCCTTTAACGTTTTAATCAACGAAATTAAAGCCCTTGGTTTAGGGGTGGAATTATTGGACGAAGAAAAAGATAACAGATAAGCATTTTTAAATAAAACATTATGAATTTTGAAGCGTTAAAACTTAAAGTTTCCTCACCCGAAGAAATTCTTTCCTGGTCGCACGGCGAGGTGCTGAAGGCGGAAACGATTAATTATAGGAGTCAGCGACCGGAAAAAGACGGACTTTTTTCGGAGCGAATTTTCGGTCCGACCAAAGATTACGAATGTTATTGCGGTAAATATCGCCGAATTCGTTATAAAGGCAGGGTTTGTGACCGCTGTGGCGTTGAGGTAACAAGGTCTTCGGTCCGGCGGGAAAGAATGGGGCATATTAAATTAGCGGCGCCGGTTGCCCACATCTGGTTTTTAAGAACAATCCCTTCGAAAATAGGGTTATTTCTCAATTCCCCCCTGCAGAAATTAGAAAAAGTAATTTACTACGCCGCTTATATTGTTACCAACGTCAAAGAGGAAAACAAAAAACGTGCCCTGGAGGAACTAGAACGCGAATTTAAATCAAAAAAGAAAATCAATAAATCTAAGGCTAAGGGGGGCAAAGAAGACGAAAGCAGAGAAAAAGAGTTGGGAAACGCAATGATTGAGGCAAAAGAGACTTTGCTTTCTTTGAAGCCCGGCAAAATTATCAGCGAAACAGAATATTTCAATTTAGCCAGGCGTTTTGCCAATGTTTTTGAGGCCGCCAGCGGCGCCGAAGCGGTTCGGAAAGCGTTGGAAAATATTGATTTAAAAAAAGAGGCGTCCAAAATTGAACAAGAGTTAAAATCAATCAAAGATATTACGCGCGAACGTTATTTGCTTTATCGTCTTAAACTAATTCGTTCCTTTATAAAAAATAATATACGGCCGGAATGGATGATTTTAACCGTTTTACCCATTCTCCCTCCGGATTTAAGGCCGATGGTGGCTTTGGACGGGGGCCGCTTCGCCACTTCCGACCTCAATGATCTTTATCGCCGGGTGATTAATCGCAACAATCGTTTAAAAAAGCTTATGGAGTTGAAGGCACCGGAAATCATTATTACAAATGAAAAAAGAATGCTGCAAGAAGCGGTAGATGCATTAATAGACAATACCGTTCGTCTCGGTAGCCAACCGCAGCTTTCCAGCCAGCGCCGGCCATTAAGGTCTCTGGCCGATATGCTGAAAGGCAAACAAGGAAGATTCCGCCAGAACCTGTTGGGTAAGCGAGTTGATTACTCGGGCCGCTCGGTAATTGTTGTCGGCCCGGAACTGCGTTTAAATGAATGCGGCGTTCCTAAGAAAATGGCGCTGGAGCTTTTTAAACCGTTCGTCATTAATAAAATAATTGAGAGGGGTTTGGCCCACAACATCAGAAACGCCAATCATTTAATTGAGAATGCTTCGCCGGAAATCTGGGCGATTTTAGAGGAAGTAATTACGAATCGCAAGGTTCTCTTAAATCGCGCCCCAACGCTTCATCGTTTGGGCATTCAGTCTTTTAAACCGATTTTGATTGAGGATTTATGTCTTAGAATTCCGCCGATGGTTTGTACGGCTTTCAATGCAGATTTTGACGGTGACCAAATGGCCGTTCATTTGCCATTAACGGAAGAAGCTCAAAAAGAAGCGGCCGAGTTAATGCTTTCCAGTAATAATATCCTGAAGCCGGCTACCGGGGACCCGGTCACCGCTCCTTCACAGGACATTATTTTAGGCTGTTATTACCTTACGGACATCAAAAGAGGAAAGGACGGCGATGAGGGTGGGAAGGGGCGACTTAAATTTTTTGGCGGTCAGAGGGAAGCAATACTCGCCTATGATTCCGGTTATTTGAAAATTAACGAGCCGATTAAAGTAAAAGTAGACAAAAAAGTTAAGTTGGACGAAAAGAAGGCGGGCGGCGAGGAACAAAACGGTTTTATTGAAACAAGCGTTGGTCGTTTAATCTTTAATTGCGTTTTGCCGCCAGACATTGATTTTATTAACAAAACACTTAATAAAAAGGAATTACAAAGGATTGTTACGGAATTAATAGAAAAACATGAGCTTCAGAATGTCTGGCAGGCTCTGGACGAAATAAAGAAGCTCGGCTTTTATTATGCCACTATCTCCGGCATCAGCTGGGGGATGGATGATTTAATTATTCCTCCGGAAAAGAAAAAGATTTTGAAAGAAGCGGAGAATGAGATAATCGTAATTAAAAAGCAGTATCAGGACGGCCTCCTGACCGCCTCTGAAAGCCGGGTAAAAATAATTGAAGTTTGGGAGCGGGTTATCGGCGAAATTGTAAAGAAAGTTCCTCGTTATTTAGACCCCCACGGCTCGGTCTACTCCATTATTGATTCGGGCGCTCGGGGCGGTTGGTCTCAGCCGGGGCAAATGGCGGGCATGAAGGGATTGGTGCAAAGTCCCAAAGGCAAAACAATTGAATTGCCCATTAAATCCTCCTATAAAGAGGGGTTGAACGTTTTGGAGTTTTTCATAAATACCCATGGCGCCCGCAAGGGCTTGATTGACACGGCGCTCAAGACGGCCTCAGCTGGTTATCTGACACGGAGATTGGTTGATGTGGCCCAGGATTTAGTAATCAGAGAGAATGATTGCGGGACGACCGGGGGAATTAAAATTTGCCGTTCTGACGGCGAAAGTTTTGGTTATAAATTTAATCAAAGGCTTTTTGGTCGGACCGCGGCTGAAGATGTGAAAATCGGCAGGAAGACGTTGGTTAAAACAAACGGCTTAATTACCAGAAAAATCGCCGAGGAGATAGATAAGTCAAAAATTGAATCAGTTAGCGTCCGTTCCCCTATTACCTGTAAAACGCTTTACGGCGTTTGTTCAAAATGTTACGGCTTGGATTTGGGAAGAAACGTTCAGGTAAAGAAAGGCGAGGCGGTTGGCATTATAGCCGCTCAGTCAATTGGTGAGCCCGGTACGCAGTTAACCCTGAGAACCTTTCACACTGGCGGCGTAGCTGGCATTGACATTACTCATGGTTTGCCGCGGGTGCAGGAGCTTTTTGAGGTCAGAGTTCCCAAGGGAAAAGCTGCTTTGGCTGAGTCAGACGGCGTTATAGAAGACATAGAAGAAAAAGGGGCCCTGAGAATAATTAAATTAAAAATTTCCAAACCGGGCAAAAAATCTCAGAAAACCAAAATCGTAGAATACGTCATCCCGAGAATAAACATTCTTTTCGTTAAACCAAAACAAGCGGTGGCAAAAGGAGACCAGCTTTCCGAAGGCAGCGTTGACTTAAAGGAACTTTTCGAGCTAAAAGGCCGCGAAGCAGTTGAAAGATATATTATTAATGAGGTCCAGAAAATTTACGTTTCAGAGGGAACGAACATCAGCGATAAACATATTGAAATCATCATAAAGAAGATGTTTTCACGGGTAATGATTAAGGACCCGGGACAGACCAATTTTGTCATTGGTGAAATCGTTGAGAAATCAAAATTTCTTGAGGCCAATCGCGAGGCAAAGGCCAAGAAAAAAGAACCAGCGCAAGCAAAGCAGCTTTTAACGGGCATAACAAAAACAGCTCTTTCCACTGAAAGTTTTCTTTCCGCCGCCTCTTTTCAGGAAACTGCCCGGGTACTGGTAATGGCCGCGGCTGAAGGAAGAGTTGATAATTTAAGAGGGCTTAAAGAGAATGTTATTCTTGGCCGTTTAATTCCGGCCGGAACTGGATTTGAAAAGACTAAAACACAGGATGAATCTTAAGTGTTTACTCGCGTCTATTTATCGGGTACTATAATTAATGTTATGAACGAGGAAAATAAAAATTACGAAATTGGGTTTTTGGTTAAAGCTGAAGCGGATAAAGACGAGGTTATTAAAGCTGTACAGGGCAGCGGATTTTCGATTATCGGCGAGGGACCGATGCCGAGAATCAAATTGTCCTACCCGATTAAAAAAGAGAATTACGCTTACTTTGGCTATCTGCATTTTTCCGGTAACCCTGCGGGCATTCAAGGCGTAAATGACAGGTTGAAAACAGGTTCAAAAACCCTAAGATTTTTTATCGTTCCCCAGCCAATTATTAGAGAAGTTAAGACGTCAGAACAGGACTCTTTTGCCCAGACCAAGCGTTTTTCTAGGCGCCGGAGCACAAAAGAATTATCCCCTCAACAGCCGATTACTCAACGCACTAAAGAGCCGTCCAAGCCGGAAGTCTTAAGCAATGAAGCCTTGGAGAAAAAATTGGAGGAAATATTAAAATAACATAATGCCAAAAATGCGAATGCGTGCTAATGCTACGAATAAAAACATTTGCAGATTCGCATGAAATTCGCGGTTTGGCATTGCTTGCAGCAACTATGAATTTAAACAAAGTTTTTATCATCGGCAATCTGACGAGAGACCCGGAGCTTAGAACTTTGCCGGCCGGCACACCGGTTGCTTCTTTCGGCGTGGCGACTAATCGCGTATGGAAAAATCAACAAGGAGAAAAACAGGAAGATGTTCAATTTCACAACGTAGTGGTATTTGGTCGGCAGGCGGAAATCACAAGCCAATATTTAAGCAAGGGAAGTTTGGTAATGGTTGAGGGACGAATTCAAACCCGCTCTTGGGACGCTAAAGACGGAACAAAACAATACAGGACTGAAATAGTGGCGGAAAGAATTCAGTTTGGTCCTCGCAGTGGGGCAGGTAGTTCCAGTAGCAATAGGGCGGCGGATAACGCTGATTCAAAATTCAGTCCCCAACGCGAAGAACTGCCACAAATAGACGTTAACGAAGAAGACGTTAAGTCCGAAGATTTACCGTTTTAAAACCAAAAATTAAAGATACAAGTCAAAATTAAAAATTACCAAATGTTAAAAGCTGATTTTAAAATTAATCTATTTTTAATTTTTTAATGTGTCATTTTCCATTTTGATATTTAACTTTTGAACTTACTATTATGCAGTGTTTTTTTTGTTCTCAAAATACGAAAACCATAGATTATAAGGAGGCTGATTTGCTTAAAAGGTATATTTCTTCACAGGGAAAGATTATCAACCCTCGTTATACAGGCATTTGCGCCAAACATCAGCGGATGTTAGCGCGGGCGATAAAAAGAGCCAGAATCATGGGTTTATTGCCGTTTGTTAAGCGGTAAGTTCCAAATCACAAATCTCAAATTCCAAACAATACCCAATGACTAAAATTCCAATGACCAAAACTCGTGTTTAGAATTTGGGTTATTGAGATTTAGAATTTGCTTGTTATTTGGTGCTTGGAATTTAGGATTTAACAATCATGGTTATGAAAAAAGATAAAGAAGACAATAAGGCCGTGGAAAAAGGCAATGACTTGGACAAGCTTTTGGATTCTCTTCAGGATAAATTCGGTGAAGGAGCGATAATGAAGCTGGACTCCGTGAAAAAAGTTGACACCGACGTGGTGCAGACAGGTTCATTTTCCTTGGATTTGGCTTTGGGCGTCGGCGGTTTTCCGCGCGGTCGGATAGTGGAAGTTTATGGTCCGGAAGCGAGCGGGAAAAGCACTTTGGCGCTTCATGCCATTGCCGAAGTCCAGAAAAAAGGGGGCAAAGTGGCTTACATTGACGCCGAACACGCTTTGGATCCCGATTACGCCAAAAAATTAGGTGTGAAGTTAAATGACCTTTTGGTTTCCCAGCCGGATTCAGGCGAGGATGCTTTAAATATTTTGGAAAATTTAGTCAGGTCGGGAATGATTGATGCGGTAGTGGTTGATTCGGTGGCCGCTTTGACGCCGCGGGCAGAAATTGAAGGCGAAATGGGAGCGCAATTCATCGGGCTTCAGGCCAGAATGATGAGTCAGGCCTTAAGAAAAATCACTGCTTTGGCTGACCGTTCTAAAACTTTAATTATTTTTATTAACCAACTCCGTGATAAAATTGGAATGATGGGTTATGGCGATCCGACCACCACGCCGGGCGGCCGGGCTTTAAAATTTTACGCCTCAGTCAGAGTTGACCTAAGGCGCATCGCCCAGATTAAAAAAGGCGAAGAGGTGATTGGCAATCGCACCCGCGCTAAAGTAGCGAAAAACAAAGTGGCACCACCTTTTAAAATCGCTGAATTTGACATAATGTACGGCGAAGGCATTTCTTACGAAGGCGATGTTCTGAATATGGCGATAAAAACTGCTGTGGTTAAAAAGGCTGGTAATACTTATAGTTTTGAGGATGAAAAACTGGGTGTTGGTTTAGAGGCTTCCCGTGAAAAACTAAAAAGCGACAAAAAACTTCTGGAAAATATCAAAAAGAAAACCTTGGCAACATTAAAAAGCTGATAACAAAAAGCCTCCGAGACTCTCGGAGGCTTTTTGTTATCCTGTATTCAATTTATAAAAATTCTCAAAAATTTTAGCTCCAAAATTTCGTGAAGTAATCTTTATAGTTGTTTTGCATCTAGCGCTTTGCCATAGCAAAGCGCTAGATGCCTGTTGGCGTTTGGTGATGTCTATTGATTTGTGGTTTACTGCGGCAGTCTAGTGTGGCATATAAATCGTTCCGTATTTCGTGCGGCGGCGTTTACCGTAACGCCGTGCTTGAACGGGTCTTATATCGACGCTGTATTCTCTTTGTTTTCTCTCATTACGTCCTAAATAACTGCGATAAGTCTTTTCGTTTACGGCTTTCTTAATAACGCTGATGGTTTGAGATGAAACCCATAATTCTTTGCTAATTTCTCGATAACTTTTGCCGGAAGCAATGCCACTCATAACTGCTGCACGCATTACCAAATCGTTGCGTTCGTGTGGGGTAATAAGAAAAGCTAACAAATTTTCGGATTTTAATATTTTTTTCCAGAAAGAAGACTGCCATTCCTTGCGGGAATTAAAATCTTTGATTGATTGAAATATTGTAAGGTCTTTTCCGTCCACACACTTTTTGTTCATAAGAGTAATTATACAACCCATGCTTTGCTATAGCAAAGCATGAACTATTAGACCAAATAAAATATTTTAATTTTTAAATAAAATATTTTAATTTTTAAATATCACTCTTTTAATTATCACTCTTTCCTTATTAGAGTATTTAATCGTTATTTTTTGTCAGCTCGTAGAGATTCTCAAATAATTTCGCCACTAAAATCGGGCCGGTGCCGCCGGGCGTAGGAGTATAGAACTTTGGTAATTGGTTGACTGGGGAATTAGATAATTGGGAGGCGTCAAAATCGCCGCGAATTTTACCTTTCTCATCAATGTCATAGCCGAAATCAATTATACTGGCCTTGCTTTTCAACATTTCCGGCTTGATTAAGCCGGCTTTGCCCACGCCGCTGATTACCAAATCCACCCGCTTTAAAATTTCCAAATTACTGCCGCGGCGCAAGAGGTAAATTTCTGAACATTTTGTCATTAACCAAGTGGCAACGGGTTTACCGATTAAAAAACCCAAACCAACAACTGCAATTTTTGAAGCATAAAGCCTGAGGCTTGTAGCATCCACGATTTCCTTGACAACCGCTACAGCTGGTGGTAGGACCAGGTTGCGGTCGGCGTAAAACGCGCCGAGCGCCCGCTCCCCTATAACGTCAACGTCTTTCTCCCGGGGAATGACGTTCAGGACATAATGTTTGTTTAAATGCTCGGGCAAAGGCAATTGGACAATCACGCCGCCAACTTTTTTTAACAAGGCAATTTTTAAAACTTCTTTTCTTAGCTCGTCATTTTTAATGCTTTCGGGAAATTTATAAAGCCGAAAAGCTACTCCCAGTTCCTTGGCGGTTTTTTCTTTTTGTTTGAGAAATTTTATTGAGACCGGGTTTTCGCCAACCAAAACCGCCGCCAAAAATTTTTCCGGCTTAGGCCGGCTTTTTAATTCATCAATAATTCTTTGGGCTATATTTTTACCGGGAATCTCATGCATAACCTTCTGACTTTATTGGCAATTAAATTTTGTTTTTCTCTCTTAATTAAAGTTTGATAAATCAATTCGGCGATTTTTTTCATTTCTTTTTCTTTCATTCCCCGTGTGGTAATGGCCGGTGTGCCCAGGCGAATACCAGACGGGTCAAATGAAGAACGGGTTTCATAGGGAATGGTATTGCAGTTAACGATGATGCCGACTTCCTCAAGCTTGTCCTGCGCCTCGCGGCCGGAAATGCCTAAATCAGAAAGGTCCATTAGGATTAAGTGATTGTCTGTGCCGCCGGAGATTAGATTAAAACTGAACTTTTGTAAATGACGACTAAGGACTTTGGCGTTTTTAACAACTTGCCGGCTATATTTTTTAAAAGCAGAACTCGTTGCTTCTTTCAGGCAAGCGGCAATGGCGGCGGTTTGGTTGTCGTGCGGCCCGCCCTGTAAGCCGGGGAAAACCGCTTTGTCAATTGCATCGGCGATATCAATTTTATTGCGCTTGGCAGTTTGTGATAAGCGATTAGCAAATATTATTGCCCCTCGCGGACCACGAAGGGTTTTATGGGTGGTGGCCATAACCACGTCGGCGAGGGCCTGCCCGCCTTTGGCGGCAAACGGCGAAGGATGAATGCCGGCCGCTACCAAGCCGGCAATATGGGAAATGTCTGCCAAAAAATAAGCGCCCACGCCGTGAGCAATGGCGCTGAACTTCTTGAAATCAATGATTCTTGGATAAGCAGTGGCGCCGGCAATAATAATTTTCGGTTTCTCTCTCTTGGCTATTTTCTTTATTTCATTGTAATCAAGATAACCGTTTCTTTGTACGCCGTATTGGGCTGATTTGTAGAATTTGCCGGAGAAACTGACGCTCCAGCCGTGGGTTAAATGGCCGCCGCAGACCAAATTCATCCCCATAATTTTGTCGCCCGGTTGAAGCAAGGCGTAATAAATTGCCATATTGGCCGGTGAGCCGGAATAGGGCTGGACGTTAACGTGCCAATTTTTGTTCAAGTGGAAAGTTTGCTTTGACCGCTCTTGAGCCAGTAATTCAATTTCATCAATAATTTTATTGCCGGCATAATAACGCTTGGCCGGGTAGCCTTCAGAATATTTATTAACCAAAGGTGAACCGAGCGCTTTCAAAACCCTCCGGGAAACGATGTTTTCCGAAGGGATTAAATTAAGAGTATCTGACTGGCGCCGAGTTTCCTTTTTGATTAAATTGTCCAAAATTTTGTCTGACATTAACGTTAATATTATTAAATAAAGAGATTTTAGGCAACAAACTTTTGCGACATTTTGGAAAATGTTAAAATAAAGAGTAATCATTAATAATGCGAATCTAAATATTTATTAGCATTATTCGTCTAAAATTAGCGATATTCGCGAACACTCTATGGATATCCAAAAACTTTTAAAAGACTATCTTGATTATTTGGAGATAGAAAAGAACCGCTCGCCGAAAACGCGGGAGAATTACGAACGTTATCTTAAATCTTTCATTGACTTTGCCAAGATTAAGACCGAAAAAGATATTTCTTTGGATAAGGTTCATAATTTCAGATTGCATCTGGCCCGGTTAAAAAATCATCGTGGAGAAGATTTTAAAAAAACTACCCAGGCATACTACGTTATTGCTTTACGCAACTTTCTCAAATACTTGGTTAAGCGTGATTTTGAGGTTTTATCTCCCGACAAAGTGGAGCTGCCCAGGATCCCCGGCCGCCAGATTGAAATTATTGAATATAAAGATTTGGAGAGGTTATTGGGCGCGCCAAAAGGAGGCGATTTGCGTTCATTGCGCGACAAAGCCATTCTGGAAACTTTATTTTCCACTGGTTTGCGGATTTCCGAACTTTGCAATTTAAGCCGCAACATTGACATTGAGCGGGGCGAGATTTCGGTCCGCGGCAAAGGCGGAAAACTACGGGTGGTTTTTCTTTCAGACCGCGCCAAGAAAGCAATCAAGAATTATTTAGCCAAGCGCTCTGACGCGGAGGAGGCGCTTTTCATCAGTTTGAGCAGAGCTGATACGCCTAAAGTTATTGGACGGATAATTCCCCGGGCAGTCCAGCGTTTGGTTGATTTCTATTCCCGCAAAGCCGGCATTCCGGAACATATCAGTCCGCACCAGTTGCGCCATCAATTCGCCACCGACCTTTTAATGGGCGGGGCTGATTTGCGTTCGGTCCAGGAATTATTGGGCCATGCCAGCGTTTCCACCACGCAAATCTATACCCACTTAACCAATAAGGAGCTTAAAGAAGTCCATCAGGCCTTTCACGGACGGAGAAGAAAATAAGATTCTTTTTTTCATCTGCATCCCCATTCCGTTCATACTTATTCCATTTATACCCCTCCCGTTTATTTTTAATAATTTTAGTCATATATAATGCGATCGCATTATATATGACTAAAAGGTGGAGGGGGTGTATGAATGAGGAAATAAATTTATTGGTGCTCCCGAGAGGATTTGAACCTCTACCTCTTACGAGACATGGTCCTAAACCATGCGCGTCTGCCAATTCCGCCACGGGAGCTT
>CAZAUC010000006.1:19081-22052 GCA_964488305.1 uncultured Candidatus Saccharibacteria bacterium | reverse complement strand
TTTGGTCGGGCCGCCGGGAATCGAACCCGGTCTTTACGCACCCGAAGCGCACGTACTGCCGGTATACTACGGCCCGAAAACGTTTTTAATATTATTTCTTTTTTTTCTTCCTTCTGTAAAGCCGCTTTGAATTTTGAGTTAGGGCGAAAACCGAAAGCACCATAATGTAATCCGCCAAAACTTCCGTAGAAATCTCGTAATCTTTTCCGAGAAAAAACGAGGCCGCGAGGAGAAAAAAGATGACCGCCGTCCACAAAATTATGAATAATTCTCCCGGGTGCCTACCCTCGTGCATTTCATACCAACGGTTGAATTCCTTAGTGCCAGTGTAAAGGCCGAGAACGCTGATGTAAATTATACTAAAAGGCATTACCAAATATTCAAAATGGTTTTCCAGAAAAAAATCAAGAAGTAAAAAGCCAATAAAAACCGCCGTCCAGACATTAGTCAAAATTCGCCATATTTTTTCATCTTGAAAAATAGCCATACCCTATCGATGCCAATATACAAATGGTACTAATGATACAAATACATTTTACATTAGTATAATTCGTATGAATTAGTATATTAGCATCGTTATTTCACGTAATATTTCTTTTTCATTTCTTTCTCAACTCCGCTTTCAAATTCTTCCTTTCTCTCTCCCGCTTTTCTTGATAATTTCATTAATTCACTTTCCGATAACTTCCCCAAATCCTTAATTCTAAATTCTAAATTCTTTTTGGTATTTTTAGCCGGTTCATTAATTACCTCATCTAATAAAATCGCTAAAATATAGCCGATTTTGGGGCTTGAACCAATATTTAAAATCTTCATCACGTCATTACCTCCAACCTTTAACATCTTCGGCGAAACCGGGTCATGCTTAACCTTTTCAACCATAAACAGCAAATGCCTGATTTTATACGGGACGGCTTTGGGCACGCCGGAACCAATCCTGTCTGCCTGCCGTAATTTAATGAAATCGTCAATGTTTTCCACGCCCACCCGACTGATAAATCTTCTTACTCCCGCCTCCGTCACTTCGCCCACATTGTAATAGAAAAGGTGGTAACGGACAAGATGGATGACTTTTTCGCTTAAATCTTTCGGGAACCTAAGCCGGTCCAGCAGACGAAGCGTCATTTTGGCGCCGACCATTTCGTGATTATAAAAAGTGGAGTTCTCTCCTTCGCCTCTTTTCGTTTTTGGCTTGCCTATATCGTGCAAAAGCGCGGCCAAGCGAATTTCCAAAGAATAATTATTCTTTGCCGCGTAATCCAGGGAGCGTAAGCCATGTTCAAAAACCGTATAAATATGGTGTTTGTTTTGGTCTACGCCCACGCCCTCTATTAATTCCGGCATCATATATTTTAATAAACCGAATTTTTCCAGAAGAGAAACGCCTTCGGCTGCCGAATCCAGCATGATAATTTTTACCAGTTCCTCTCTAATTCTTTCTTTGGCAATCATTTCCAAAAGCCCGGCACGTTCTTTAATTGCCTCACCAGTCTTCTCTTCTATTTGAAAATCCAGTTCCGAAGCAAAACGAATTGCCCGGACCAAGCGTAAAGCGTCTTCGCTAAATCTTTTTTCCGGCTCACCCACGGCGCGGATAATTTTATTTTTCAAATCTTCTTGGCCGCCGAAGAAATCTATAATTTCTTGCGCCATCCCTTCGGTCAAACTCAGGGCAAACGCATTTACCGTAAAATCCCGACGTGATAAATCATCCTCAATTGTCTTGGCAAATTTGATTTCATCCGGATGTCTTTTGTCAGTATATTTCCCCTCCAGCCTGAATGTCGTTATTTCAACTATTTTTAAATTCTCGTCTTTGGAATCGGTCTTGACGCCGACAGTGCCAAATTGATTTTCATAAATGCTATTGGGAAAAATTTTCTGAATCTCCTCCGGCTTGGCGTCCGTGGCAATGTCCCAATCTTTTGGCTTATGAGCCAACAAAATGTCCCGGACGCAACCGCCGACAAGATATGCCTGAAAGTTATTATTTTGAAATTTCTCGCCAATTTCCAAAATTTCATCCGGAATGTTTATCTTGAATTTCGCTGAAGCATTGAATTTCATTGAATTTAATTATAAACTAAAAATCGGCAACTAAAAACTATAAGAATTTATGCGCCCGTAGTGAAACGGGCCCCGTATAACAGCAAGCTGTATACGGGGCAGGTATCACGACAGGCTTCCCTGCCCGCCGCCTATGCCCTCATGGTGAAATGGATATCACGCATGGCTTCCCTGCCCGCCGTACTTGCCCTCGTAGTCTAATGGATAAAACGCAAGCCTTCGAAGCTTGATTTAGAGGTTCGAATCCTCTCGAGGGCACACGGCAAGGCAGGCGGGGGACCATGAATTCTGGGTTCGACTCCTGCCGGGGACGCGGCTAATGGCAGGCGGGGAATATTGTCAGTGGTGGGGTTCCCTGCCCGCGGAGCTTCGGCGCAGGCGGGGAATCCTCCCGGGCGCACATTCCGCCCATAGCTCATCCGCCTTTTATATAAATAGTTCTTTTCGCTGTCCGCCCATAGCTCATCCGCCAGCTGGCGGAGGTAGAGCAGAAAAAAATTATGTTTATTGTATATGTAATTACTAGCGAAACGAGTGGAAAGATTTATATCGGTCAAACTATTGATATTATAAAAAGACTGAAACAACATAATAGCAAAGGAGACGACCATTTAAGTAGATTTACAAAACAAAATAAAGGCCCATGGAGATTAGTTTATAAAGAAGAATATCAAACCAGAAAAGAAGCGTTAAAAAGAGAAAAACAGTTAAAGAGTTTCAATGGTAGGGAATTTGTTAAAAATATAATTAAGAATATCCGCCCATAGCTCAGTTGGTAGAGCAGCTGCCTCTTAAGCAGACGGTCCCAGGTTCGAGTCCTGGTGGGCGGACAGTGAAAAGAATGGAAACAGTTTAGTCAGTTGGTAGATCCGCCGCAGGCGGACTCTTAAGCAGACGGTCCCAG
>CAZAUC010000006.1:4591-18981 GCA_964488305.1 uncultured Candidatus Saccharibacteria bacterium | reverse complement strand
AGTTTAGTCAGTTGGTAGATCCGCCGCAGGCGGACTCTTAAGCAGACGGTCCCAGGTTCGAGTCCTGGTGGGCGGACAGTGAAAAGAATGGAAACAGTTTAGTCAGTTGGTAGATCCGCCGCAGGCGGACTCTTAAGCAGACGGTCCCAGAGTAGCCTGTCCGCCACAGGCGGAAATCCCTCTGGGCGGACATTTGACAAAATAGTAAAAACGTGTATAATGTAGGATAGAAAGTTGGGGTTAAGATTGGCTTATTCCCGACTATAGAACTTAAAAAAATAACGGCAAGAGCCGTTCAAAAAATGGAGGTGTAGGATGAGAAATATTAAGACAAGAAAAATTTTGGTTTTCTTAATATCTATTTTGGCTTTAGTTTGGGTTATGGGCTGCGCCCATTTGGACCCGACCGGGCCGCGGAACGAGCGCGAGGCGTTCCCGGAGCGTAACCAGGACCCGCGCGTGGGGTTGGTTATCAGCCCAGACACGACCCACAAAGAAGTTTGGATAATAGACCAAGCTGGTAGGGTGATAGAACATGATTTTGTAGCCGGCGCCAATCGTACATTGACGATTAACGGCCGGCATATCCCCCAATATTGGATCAGAACACTTGAAATAGGGCGGTATCGATTAGAGTATATACCATTCTATTACACTTATGTTCTTACTCTCCGGGGCCCAGTTCGGTATCGCGTGGACTTGCGCAAACGGTCAACTCATATCAATGTTGACGGGGACGCTATGGATAATTATGACCGCGATACTGCCCGACACTGGGGTTGGATCTGCCGGTTAAACGGCGGCCGAATCCCCGATGACGCCACACCCTTAGGGGTTGGCGTAAATGTCCGGGGAAGGTTTTAAAAGGGGGTGCCCAATGAAAAAACCGTTGATGTTGGTTATGGCTATCTCCGTGCTGGTCTTGGGCGGCTGCGCGGGGTTGCAAAGGACCGCGCAAGAGCCGCTCCACACCCAATCCGGCTTAGGAGTTACTCTATGGAAAATTCCGATTCTTGGATTGGGTATTTGGGCTCCTGATAATTGGAGTTACCCATCGGTGATTGTTCACCGATATGATTACTCGGCGGTGCCAATTACTACACCAGCCGGAACATTACCGAATCTATCGACCGGCGGACCACCGATGGTCGGCTATCAAACTATCTATGGCTCGGCCTGGGACGACCCAACCTTAATAGTTTTTAAAAACAATTCCTATTTTCGGAAAAGAATTGCGGTTGATGGTCAACAGCCGATTATACTTGAACCGTATGGCGTCATCCCTAATATGCATTTTGGGGTTGGCCGACACCAAGTCCGTGTGATAACCGAAAAGCCGACTCGCGCCCACGGGACGCTTGAAGCAGTGCGTGTTTTCTCTTTTTCCGTCAGACCCGAAGGCCGAAGTCAAATCATTCATCTCTATAATCACTAAGATAGCGCGGCCCCGTAAATTTACTAAAGTGAATTTACGGGGCCTTTTTGTTTAATTCTGATATGAAACCCCGCACATAAACTATATGCGGGGTGCTCGTTATTTTTAACCCCGTTAGATAGTTAATTTATCTATTATTGGCAAAAGTTATCATAATTATCTTTCACTTGTGTTAATTAATGTTTACAGGTTTTATCTAACGGGGTAAAATAACGGCATGTCCGGGCATTCTCATTGGGCAGGTATTAAACACAAAAAAGGCGTGGCTGACCAAAAGCGCGGCCAATTGTTTTCCAAATTATTGAATGTAATTTCCATCGCCGCCAGAACCGAACCCAATCCCCAATTCAATCCCCAGCTCAAAACCGCCATTGAAAAAGCGAAAGAAAATCAGGTGCCTCAAGAAAAAATTGAAAACGCCATTAAGAAGGCTTCCGATAAAAGTTTAGAGCAACTGATTATTGAAGCGTACGGGCCGGAGGGAGCGGCGATTTTGATTGAAGCGATTACGGACAGCAAAAATCGGACCATTGCCGAAGTAAAGAAAATTCTTAATGAGAACGGCGCCAAGTGGGCTGAACCGGGCAGTGTTTTGTGGGCTTTTGAAAAAGTAAAAAATGAGAGCGGCGCTGGTTGGCAAGAAAAATTTAAACAACAAATTTCTTCCGAGGCCCAGGAAAAATTACAAGAATTAGTAGAAGAATTGCTGGAACAAAATGAAGTGCAGGAAGTCTATACGAATACTTAAATTCAAAATGGAAATATCAAAATGGAAAATGACAATTCAAAATGTTAAAATCTCTTTCGTCGCAGGCGAAATACCTGAATTTTGATTTTTGATTTTTTAATTTTAAATTATGTTAATTTTGGGTGTTGACCCCGGCTCTACCAGGGTCGGTTACGGCTTAATTGAAAAAAAAGGCTGTTGTCTTAAGTTCGTCAAGGCCGGCTTGTTAAAAATTTCCTCCAAAGACAAGGGTGAAAGGTTATTTGAGCTGGAAAAATCTTTCTCGCGGTTATTAAAAAAGGAAAGACCGGATTTAGTCGCTATGGAAAAACTCTACTTTGTGAAAAATATGAAAACCGCCCTTGAAGTGGCGCAATCCCGGGGCGTCTTGACATTGACAATAATTAAATACAAGATACCATTATTGGAATATACGCCGCTTGAAATTAAACAAGGCGTTACCGGCTATGGGCTGGCTGACAAAAAAAGCGTGGCCAAAATGGTGAATAAAATTTTGAAATTAAACAGGGTCATTAAATATGACGATGTCACCGACGCTCTGGCGGCGGCGATACTGGGGAGTGGTAATATAAAAACATCTATTCAGAAAGTTAAATCTTAAAGGGTCGCGAATTATTATAATTATAATAATCAATACCTACTATGACTGAATTAGAGCTTTTAACCCCGCTGAGATTACAAACCCCGGATGACGCCAATGAAGAAGATGATGAAAATTCTTTGGGGGATGATGAAAATTTGGACGCCGAAGACGATGAGGAAAAAGAGGGTGACGGCGAAGAAGATTACCTTGAATAACCAAGTTTATTTTAGTGAAAAAAAATAAAGCTCTTATTTTGAAACTTATTGGGCTGTTTTTATTGGCCGTTTTTGGTGCGGCTTTTTGGTTTCTAGCGACAATCAGCAGAATGGCCAAGGAACTGCCCAGCCCGGAACAACTCACCACCCGCCCAATCAGCCAATCCACTAAAATTTACGACCGGAGCGGCGAGGTTCTGCTTTACGAAATTCACGGCGAAGAAAAAAGAACCGTTATTCCTTTTGAAGAAATCCCCGACGTGGTCAAAAACGCCACCATCGCCATTGAAGACCAAAATTTTTATCAGCATTCGGCTCTTGATTGGCGTGGAACCATTCGCGCGATTTTCGTTGACATCACCAGCGGCAAACCCGCCCAAGGCGGTTCAACCATTACGCAACAGCTGGCCAGAAACGCTTTTTTAACCCCGGAAAAAACAATCAAGAGAAAAATTAAAGAGCTTATTCTGGCTAATTGGATAGGTGAAAAATACACCAAAGACCAGATACTGGCGCTTTATCTCAATCAAATACCATATGGCTCAAATGCCTACGGCATAGAGTCTGCCAGCCAGACGTATTTCGATAAGCCCGCCAAAGATTTATCTTTGGCAGAGGCGGCAACGCTCGCGGCAATGATTCAGGCGCCCACTTATTATTCGCCTTGGGGCTCTCACCAGGACGAATTGGTCCAGAGGAGGAATTATGTTATGGAACAAATGCTTAAACTTGGCTTTATTGACGGACAACAAGAACAGCAGGCAAAAGACGTTAAATTGACTCCCAGCAGCCGGAATATCGGCTCAATTAAAGCCCCCCATTTCGTGATGATGATTAAGGATTATTTAGCCAATAAATACGGTGAAGACATCATGGAGAATGGCGGGCTTAAAGTCGTTTCCACCCTTGATTGGCCAACCCAGGAATTGGCGGAAAGGGTCGTTGAGGAAGGGGTCGAAAGAAACACCGAATTGTATCAGGGGAAAAATGCCGCCTTGGTAGCCGAAGACCCAAAAACAGGCCAGGTTTTAGCTCTGGTCGGCTCTAAAGATTATTTTGACCTGGACAACGATGGTAATTTCAACGTGGCCGCTCAAGGGTTGAGACAACCGGGCTCTTCTTTTAAGCCGTTCGCCTATGTTACCGCCTTCCAAAAAGGTTATTCTCCCAATAGCATAATTTTTGATTTACCAACCGAATTCTCAACCAACAACGCTTGCTCTTTAACTAACATTAATTTTTACGACGACAATTCTCTTTGTTTTCATCCGGAAAATTTTGACGGAATCTTCCGCGGACCAGTCAGCTTCCGTAATGCCCTGGCCCAATCAATTAACGTACCTTCGGTCAAAGTGCTTTATCTGGCCGGTCTGGCCGATACCATAAAGACCGCGCAAAGTTTCGGCATTACTACGTTAACCGACCAAAGCCGCTACGGCCTTTCTCTGGTTTTGGGAGGCGGAGAGATAAAATTAATAGATATGGTTGGTGCTTATTCCGTATTCGCGCAGGAAGGAATCAAACATCAACAATCTTTAATTCTTGAAATAAAAGATTCTCAGGATAGGGTTTTGGAAAAATACATTGACCAGGCCACCCAGGTGATAGAACCCCAATATACCAGAATCATTAATGATATTCTTTCCGACGTTAACGCCCGTTCTTCCCTTTTTCAAAATAGTCTTAATTTAACCGTTTTCCCGGACAGAGAAGTTGCCTTAAAAACCGGAACGACAAACGATTATAAAGACGCCTGGGCGATTGGCTATACTCCAACCCTGGTAGTCGGCGTTTGGGCGGGAAATAACGATAATAAACCAATGCAAAAACAGGCCGGTAGTATCTTGGCGGCCGTCCCCATTTGGAACGCCTTCTTAACCGAAGCCCTAAAGACTCAACCAGTAGAATTTTTTAACGAACCGGAACCAACACAAACAAATAAAGCTATTCTAAATGGAGGATACATCTTAAACGGTGAAGCGCACACAATCCTTTATTATATAGATAAGAATAATCCTCTGGGCCCCCAACCCTCAAATCCATGGGCCGACCCGCAGTTTCAAAACTGGGAATTGCCCATTCAAGTATGGCGGCAGGGTTTGCCGGGTTAACCGGATTTAATCGGCATTAAAATATAAAACCAGGAAGCGTCGTTCGGCGACTTAATAAAAATAGGTTTATTGTCGCCGTTCAATCCCAAAAATATATTCTCCGAATCCAAAACCCTGACTCCATCAAAAAGAAAACGCCAGTTAAAAACAATTTCCAAACCGGTCCCTTTTATTTTACTTGGTATTAAATATTGATTTTCTCCCAACACCTGACTGGATGAAAAAACCTCAATATTTTTTGCGTTTTGTTTGATTAAAATTTTTATCTCATTAAGCCGGTCAGTGAAAGAACTGGTAAGTTTTAAAGCATTAATTAATTGTTCTTTGTTGATTATTGCCTCGGTTTCAAATGATTGGGGAATTATTGACTGGTAATCCGGAAATTCGCCATTTATTAATCTGGAAATAATTTCGGAGTTTCTACCCCTGAAAAGAACCTGGTTTTGGTCAAAATAAATATTTATTAAATCATCTTCATCTCTAAAAATTCTAATTACTTCTTGAATTGTTTTTAAGGGGATGATTACTTTTAATCCTTGTTCAATATTTGTTTTGAATTGATTACTGTTAATTGTTTTTTCCGCCAATCTAAAACTATCTGTAGCGGCCAGCTTTAAGGAATTTATTTGAAAATCAAAAGATATACCGCTTAATTCCGGTTTTGTTTCTGAAATTTGAGCGGCGCTAATAATAGACAATAAAGACCTTTTAATAACTAAATTGGAAATTTCTAAAAATGATTGAGTTTTAACTTGAGGAATAATAGGAAAATCATCTTTTTTATTACCACTAATTTTAGCCTGATAATTATCCGTTTTTATTATCAGATAATTATTTTTATCTTCTAAATTAATTCTTTCTGTTTGAAGATTATTGATTATTGAATTAAAAATATTAAATGGAACGGTTAGATTACCGCTTTCAATTACTTTTCCCGGAATAAAACTGGTGGCGGCTAATTCTAGATTAGTCATTGATAATTTTAATTTATTATCAATTGTTTCTATTAAACAATTTTTAAGAATTGGTAAGGTTGTTGAACTACTATCGCCGCCAATTTTATTAATTACTTCCAATCCAGATTTTAAATGGTCTTTTAAGATCACTATTTTCATACAACAATAATAAATAATTTATTAATTAAATAATAGTAGTGGTAGTAATTGTTAGTTTGTGGATATCTTTATTTAAGTTATCTATTATTTATTTTTTTTAATTGTTTAAATTAATATTAACTTAAATAATTGTTGATATCCAAGGGAAATCAATTTTTTAAAATACTTTCTTTAATTAAAATGATTTTTTGGTTTAAGCTCTGATTTTTATTGATTTCTTGCGTGATTTTATCACAAGCATAGATGGCCGTAGTGTGGTCTCTTTTCCCCATCCTTTCCCCAATATCCGGATAAGACATACCCAGTAAGTCTCTTAAAAGAAATGCAGCTACCTGACGCGGTTCAACCACGCTTTTTTTCCTGGAACGATTAATTAATTCAAGATTTGTGATTTCATAAAAATCAGACACCGCTTTAACTATCTGGCTGGCGGTGATGTTTTTAGAGGATTGCTGAATAATATTATCTATAATTTCCTCAACGGCCTTTACCGTTAACTCAATACTTTTAACTTCTTGATAAAAAATAACTTTATTTAAAATCCCCTCAATTTCACGGATATTTCTTTGAACTTTATTAGCCACTAAACTGCAGATTTCATCGGGTAAATCGTTCGCTCTCTCCTGAAGTTTTGTTTTAATAATCGCCAACCTCATTTCATAATCAGGATAGGTGATGTCGGCAATCATGCCCCCCTCGAAACGCGAACGTAATCTTTCCTCAAGGGTGGGAATGGCGGCCGGCGGTCTGTCGGAAGAAATTATAATTTGTTTATTATTCTCATAAAGAACATTAAAGGTGTGAAAAAATTCTTCTTCGCTCCTCTCTTTACCTCCAATAAACTGGATATCGTCAATAATCAAAACGTCAATATTTCTGTATTTGTTTTTAATATCTTCCATCCGTTTATTACGGATTGCCCAGACCACGTCGTTAACGAATTTTTCAGACGGTACGTATTTTACTTTAATTTTGTTTTTATAGTTATTTTTAATTTCATTTCCGGCTGCTTGAATGAGGTGGGTTTTGCCAAGGCCCGTCCCGCCGTATATAAAAAGGGGATTATATTTTTTCCCAACGTCTTTAACGACGGCCATGGCGGCCGCGTAAGCCAGCTCATTAGAAGAACCGACGACAAAGGATTTTAGAGCATAACGCGGATGGAGATTGGTTTCCGGGTCAATTTTGAGTTCGGGTATCGGCGTCTGGCGGTTTGAGGATTCTTTAACCTCTACTTTTATTTTTGGCGACGGCTGACCGGCTAAAACCACGTATTCAACCTTCTTAACCGTTTCATCCAACGAGCGAAGCGTTTCAAAAATCATTTTATGGTATTTATTTTCCACCCATTCTTTAGCAAAGTTATTAACCAATCCGACGACCATTCGCCCATCATCTTCTTTTTTAACAAGCTGGCTGTTTTTTAACCAGGTTAAAAAGTTTGGTCTGGAAATTTGGAGCTCTAATTCCGCCAAGGTTGATTGCCAAATTTGATTGATGTCCATGGTTATTTTTTATAATCGTCGGCTTTATCCATTATTGTTTAATTTATAAACAAGTCAAACTTTATTGAGAAATTTGCGGCTCTTCATCTTGGGTATTATCTATTTAATTTTTAACTGCGTCAAATACCCAAAAATATTATAAATTGTCAGTTACCTGTGGATAACACTTTACCCATTTTTTGATTTGATTTTTTATTTTCGCTGTTTTATATTTGTATTATGACAAAGAGAACTTATCAACCCAAAAAAAGAAAGAGGGCCAGAAGCCACGGTTTTTTAAAAAGAAGAAGGACGGCGGGAGGAAAGAACGTTTTAAAAAACAGACGGAGAAAAAAAAGAAAAAAAATCGCCGTTTAAAAATTACGTTATTATATGCTGGCCAAAAAATTTCATCTGCCAATTCAGAAATGGTTGAAAGATAAAAAAAAGAAAATAATTACTAAAAAGGGTAATTTTTTTATTGTAAAAATCTCACCCAATGAATTTAATTTCAGCCGTTTTGGTATAATCATCAGTGCTCGAACGATAAAAAAAGCCACCCAGCGCAACCGCCTTAAAAGAAAAATTTTTGACTTCATTCGTTTAAAGAAAATCAATTTTCTTGGACCGGGCAGAGACGTATTAATCATTACCCGGCCGCCGGTCGTTCAAGCGCTAAAAATAGAAATGGAAAAAGAATTGAATTTATTATTAATTTAACATTGAATAATTAATAACCTAAAAGAATCAACAATCTATGGCAAATTTATTTCACGAAGTTTTATATCGCCCCCTTTTCAACGCATTAATATTCCTTTACCAGAATATTTCCTTCCACGACTTCGGATTGGCGATTATTTTACTGACGATTATTATTCGGTTTATTCTGTTCCCCTTGTTTTACAAAGGAGCTAAAGACCAGGCAATAGTGCAGCGTTTGGGGCCGAGAATAAAAGAGATTCAAAAAAATCATAAACACGACAAGGAAAAGCAAACCAAAGCGCTTTTAGACCTTTATAGAGAGCATAAGGTCAGTCCTTTTTCCAGTTTTTTCCTACTCCTCATTCAACTGCCGATTTTAATTGCTCTTTACAGGGTTTTTCTGGGAGGATTTTCCGTTGAAACCTTAAATAATTTATACTCTTTTATCCCCCCCCCGCAGGATTTAAATTATTCTTTTTTGGGGCTGATAGATTTAAGCAGTAAGAATTTATTTATTATCGGTGCAGCTGCCGTTGTCCAATACATTCAGGGGAAGTTATCAATTGCGAAGAATAATAAGTCGTCCGGGGTTCCAACGGCAGCCGAAATGATGAGCCGTCAGATGATTTACGTGGGCCCAATTTTAACTATAGTATTTTTATATTTTTTAAATTTGCCCTCAGCCGTTGCCCTTTACTGGTTGACAACGTCTGCTTTTTCGGTTATTCAACAAATAGCGATTAACAAAAAGGTTTCTAAAAAATTTAATGGAACAATTACAAGACAAGTTAAAAAAACTGATTGAAATAATGGGTTTTACGGATTTTTCGGTTAATTATGAGTCCGGAAGCAACCGCTTTCTGATTTTTATCAACGAAGGGGATTTTTTTAAAAAATTTCTACCGAGTTTCGTAACGAATTTGGACCACTTAGTTAGATTAATGGCCGTTCAGATTGACCAGGCAAGCGTAGTTTTTGTGGATATTAACAACTACCGACGGGAAAGGGAAAATTTAATTTTGGAATTAGCCCGCGCCGCGGCCAGAAAAGCAACGACTGTCGGGGAAGAAGTGTTTTTACCGGCGATGAATGCCTATGAGCGTCGCTTGGTCCATTTGGAATTGGCTTCCCGTCCTGATGTCAGGACCGAAAGTATGGGCGAAGGCAAAAGCCGCTTTATAATAATAAAACCCATTCAATAAGGGCTTTAGATTCTTTGCATTAAAGTTTTGAACCCAAGTTTTTCAAAATAAGAAATAAGCGTTTCTTTTGGTAGGCCATTATATTCCAAATCTGAAATTCTTTTAACGTCCAATGGGGCGTCATACTTAATAATGGCCAATCGTTTCGAGAGGAGAGCTTGCTCCCTAAACTTTTCAATTTTAACGAAATTTTTATCTAACTGGCCGTTAGTCAAAAAATTCTCCAAACTCTTATATTCTTTAATTAAAGGAATGGCGGTTTTTGGTCCGATGCCGGGTACGCCCGGTATGTTATCCGACGGGTCGCCTACCAGACCTTTAAAATCAGCGACTTGCCCGGGCGTTAAACCTTCAAAGCGCGCCTTCACCGCTTCTTCGTTGTAGATAATCGTCTCGCTGACGCCTTTTTTAAAAGTTTCCGAGACCACCCGGTCGTTTTCCACCAATTGGAGGCTGTCCAAATCGCCGGTCAGGATTACGATTTTTAAATCAGGCGTTTCCTTGAACTTACCCACCGCGGTTCCGATTAAATCATCCGCTTCAAAACCGGGCGCTTCGTAAACTTTTATTCCAAAAGAGACAAACAGCAAATGAGCCTCAATGATTTGAGAAACCAAATCGCTTGGCGCCTTTGGGCGATGAATTTTATATTCATTAAACATTTCTTTGCGAAAAGTCGGCTCGGGCCGGTCGAAAAAAGCGGCGCTATAGTCAGGCGCTTGTTCGCGCAGAATTTTCAACAGGACATTGGCTAACCCGTAAAGCGCGCCGCTTGGCTGATTGTTCGGTCCGGTCAACGGCGGTAGGGCATGAAAACAACGATGGATTAAAGAATTGGCGTCAATTAGAAGGAGTTTGTTCACTTTATAATTTTAAACAAATCCTTTTAGATTGACAATTATTCGCATCGGCGTTATTTTAGACTTAAATGGAAGAAAAATTTTTTAACACGTCTTTCGGTATAAGGATGAGCGTTAGTCAAATAGTTGATGAGATTATGCGTTTTATGACTGAAGACAGAAATCGCCGCTATAAAATCATTATCGGCAGTGATTCCGACGGGCATAATGAAGCGACGGTGGATTTCGTCACGGCAATCGTGGCTCATCGCGTGGGTAACGGCGCCCGCTATTTCTGGCGGAGCGTCAAATTGCCGAAATTCCACACTTTAAGGGATAGAATTATTCAGGAGGTTTTACTTTCTTTGGAAGCGGCGAAAGAGATTTTGACCGCTTTGAAGAAGCAGTCCAAATTTTTCGAGAAGGATGCCGTGCCGGGCTGGGATTTTGAAATTCACGTTGACATCGGCGAGAACGGCGAAACCAAATCAATGATACAGGAAGTAATCGGGATGATTCGGGCTTATAATTTTGAAGCGCGGACAAAACCGGAGAGCTACGCGGCGACTAAGGTGGCTGACAGGCACACCTAAATTGCTCCTATCGTCTAGTCTGGCCTAGGACATCGGCTTTTCAAGCCGGTAACTCGGGTTCGAATCCCGATGGGAGCACACTATTGACTTTTTAATATTTTTGTGATAGGATAAAATTATTAGAAGTTGATGTTTAATAAATAAAAAGGAGGTAAGAAAGGTGAAAGAATTAGCCGTTAGGGGTATTGGATGGAGAGACGCCCAGAATAAGAAAAAATCTTTCGTTCAAAGAAAAATTATTAAAACCATAGCACCTTTTATGGTCGCGGGCGGAGGATCGATAATTCTTATCTCTGGATTTAGATTTACGAGTGTTTTCGATGCCATAACAAGATTTTTTATTGGAGCAACATTAATTGCCATCGGTCTTGTGATATGGCGCGAAAAGAACTAGAAAGGCGGTAGGCGTCATGGCAAAAGGATTTTTAGTTGAGGTATCTAAGGATCGTTCTCGGGCTTGCTTTTTTATAGGGGCTATTGAAATATCTTTTGGGTTAGACGAACGTGGAAAAGTTCATGAGGTTTATAGATGTAAGGAAGGCGCTCAAGTGCACGACAAAAATGCTTGTCGCGTACATAAATCGACCTACGCGGTTATCTGCAATCAAGCAGCCGCCATTCTCCGGCCCAGGCACAACAGTAAATCCGAGCAACCGAAAAAATCTCAACAGATGTCGCTTTTTTGAGGCCCGAGTTTTCAAACTTTGGGCCTTTTAATTTATAAAAAATTATTTTAAAATTAAACCGATGCAAAAAATCATTCACCAACGGAAAGAATGTATTGGCTGCGGGGCTTGCGCGGTAAATTGCCCTGACTTCTTTGAGTTAGACGAGAAAGACGGACTGGCAAACCTAAAAAACTCAAAAAAAGTAGGAGATAAATTTGAATTAAAAACGGATAAAACGGGCTGTATAAAAGAGGCGGTTAAGGTCTGTCCGGTACAGATTATTAAAATAGAAGATTAATAAAAAGATTCGCTTTTAATAAATTTTTCACTAACGCCGCCATTCTTTAATTTTTTGCGTAAATCAGAAACGAATTCTTTTGGGCCGCAGACAAAATAAAAATTCCCCCTTGAATCTTCAAGATATTTTTTCATAATTCTAACGTTAATTCGGCGATATTCGCCGATTTTTTTTCTTTGCGGTTTTTCTCTGGTAATGAAATAAATTAACTTGAAATTTCGCCGTTCGTCGGCGATTTTATTTAACTCTTTTAAGAAAACAACCCCTTTCTTGGTTCGGCTGCTGTAGAACAGGGTAATTTTTTTTGGTGATTTCTTAAGAAAATTATCCCTAATAATACTGAAGAGAGGTACAATACCAATCCCGCCGGCTAAAAAGACCAGCTTTTTCATTGATTTATCGGGATAAAAATCGCCGTAAGGGCCGGAAATTTTTAGACTTTCCCCTCTTTTCAATTTATGCAGGGCCGAAGAAAAATTCCCTGCTTTTTTAGCGGTAATGCTCAAAAATTTGTCCCGCGATGAGCTGGAAATTGAATAGGCCTTGCCGGTTTGGCCAAAGCGACCGTCTAAAAAACGGACAAGGACGAACTGCCCGGCTTGGAAATGAAAAAACTTACCCTTGGTCGGCAGAAATTTTAAAGTCGCCACCCCATCAACTTCTTTAATCTTTTCTTTGAGGATGAAAATATTATTTTGAACTTTGTTTTTTATAGTAGTCATTAATTGCGGTTTTTAAAGCCGAAAGCCCCAGAACCGTACAGTGAAATTTTATGGCCGGCAAACCGCCCAATCTGCGAATAATTTGCGCGGGCTTTATGGATAATGCTTTTTTTACACTCGTACCGCCTTTTTCCGTCAGCATAACCGAAAGCATTGAAGTGGCGGCGATAGCCGAAGCACAGCCGTAGGTTCGCCACTTACATTCTTTAATTTTTTGATTTTTTTTATCAATTTTAAGCCAGAGGGTCATAACGTCCCCGCAAATCGGGTTGCCGCTGGTGCCCTTGGCATCAAATTGGTAGTTAGCTTCGTCGGCTAGGACGTTGCGGGGATGGAAAAAATGGTCTTTAACGATTTTGCTATAAAGCCAAGATTGTCCCCGCCCAACAACGTCGCTTTTTTTGCTTTTTATTTTTCGCTTTTTCATTTTTAATTTAAAGCGCCGAAATTCTTCTCAGTTCTGCGACTGTTTTTGGCAGAATTTTTAAGACGTAATTCAGGTCTTTTTTTGTGGTTTTCCTGCCTAAAGTCATTCTTAAACTGCCGTGCGCCAAATCTTCGGGGAGGCCGAGCGCCAGCAAAACGTGGGAGGGCGTTAACTCCGACGAGGTGCAGGCTGAACCGGTTGAGGCGGCGATGCCTCGCTGGTCAAGTTTTAAAACCAGTGCCTCGCCCTCTATGCCCTTAAAAGAGAGATTAACGTTGTTGGGCAGGCGTTTTTGGGCGTGGCCGTTCAAACGGGAATAAGGGACGTTTTTTAATATTTTTTTGATAAAATAATTCCTTAGATTTTTTAACCGTTGGCTTTCTTTTCTCAATTTTTTTGCCAGCCTTAACGCTTCGGCGAAACCGACAATTAGGGCCGTATTTTCCGTGCCGGCCCGCAGTCCCATTTCCTGTGTCCCGCCGACGATTAGAGGTTCAATTTTATAATTTTTATTGATATACAAACACCCTGTGCCTTTTGGCCCATAAATTTTTGAGCCGTTCAGGGTTAAAAGGTCTGCGCCTAAATTGTTGATTTTTAAATTCAGCGCGCCAGCCGCTTGGCAGGCGTCAGTATGAAAAGCCGGCAATAAATTATGTTTTCGGAACTTTTTTACAATTTGGGAAATTTCTTTAATGGGCTGAATTGTGCCTGTTTCATTGTTGGCGTACATAATGGACACCAGAATTGTTTTTTTATTCAGGGCTTTTTTTAATTCTTTTAAATTAACAATGCCTTTTGAATCAACGCTTAGATAAGTTATTGTAAAACCTTCTTTTTTTAGTTTTTTTGCCGATTCCAAAACTGCTTTGTGCTCAATCTTGGAAATAATTATATGATTGCCCTGATTTTTATATTTTTTGGCGATACCGGAAATTGCCAAATTGACTGATTCCGTACCTGAGCCGGTGAAGATGATTTCTTCGGGGAGAGCGCCTAAAATCTTAGCGACGTCAATGCGCGCTTTTTCAATCGCAGTTTTTGCCTGCCGACCCAAAGAATATAAAGAGGAAGCATTCCCAAAACCCGTAGTCAGATAAGGCCTCATTTTCTGGAGTATCCGCGGGTCAATGTAAGTAGTGGCGGCGTAATCTAAATAAACTTTCGGCATATTTTTATTTTAACACTATACGCCAGGGTTAAAAAATAAAAAAGGGCAACGCGAGTCGCCCTTTTATAATTATTTGA
>CAZAUC010000006.1:2569-4491 GCA_964488305.1 uncultured Candidatus Saccharibacteria bacterium | reverse complement strand
ATTTATAATGTGCTAAATTTTCCAAAAGATAACACCCTTAAAGGCCGGTGTCAATATTTACTGATAAATTTCATCCTCGTTATTTCTTGCGGAGCGAACGACGTTTTTTAATTCCCCCTAATTCTTCCTTGACTATACGGCTTTCGTCCCAGGGTATTTTTTTGCCATTTTTTACGCACATCCAGACCTCACCGCCTTTGCCGGTTAGTATTACCGCGTCGTCTTTTTTCGCCAAAGAAAGCGCTTTTTTGATTGCTTCTCGCCTGTCTGAAATTTTAAAATATTTTTTAAACGTTCGCGGAAAACCAGTCTCAATGTCCTTCAGAACATTAACCGGCTTTTCGTCGTAGGGGTCTTCGTTGGTTAGAATAATTTCATTGCAGTATTTGGCGGCGATTTTACCCATAGCCGGCCTCTTCCATTTATCTCGCCCGCCGCCCTGTGCTCCCAATAGACAAACCAGTTTTGCTTTTCTACCTCTTGATACCTGATGCCTGATACCTGATACAACTTTATAAACCGCTTCCAGGCTGGCTGGTTCGTGAGCATAATCAATGATTACCATAAATTTTTGTCCCTTATCAATCATTTCCAGTCTGCCCGGCGGCGGCACCGCCTTTGCCAGGGTTTTTTTTATTTGGCGGCGGGGGATGCCCTGGGAAATTGCCAGGCAAACAGCTGCAGTCGCATTGTAAACGTTGAAATCGCCAATTAACGGCATCGTATACATTTCATCGTTCAGGAGAAAACTTGTGCCTTTTGGCGTTGTTTTAATGTTGCTTATTTGATATAGGTTTTGAATTTGGCCGAGTGGTTTTTTGAATTTAGAGGCATAAACGTATTGCCTGGTAATTTTAGGTTTTAAAAAATAACCGACGTTTTCATCGTCCATGTTATAAACGCCGATGGAATTCGGCTTTTTGGCTATCTGTTCAAATAATTTAATTTTAGCCTGGCGGTAATTTTCAAAACTGCCGTGTCTTTCAATGTGCTCCGGCGACAAATTGGTGAATACGCCTATTTTGTAGTCAATGAAACGGTGGCGGTATTGTAAAATTCCTTCGGATGAAGTTTCAATTACGGCGTAATGGCAGCCAGCCCTGACCATTTTTGACAGTAATTTTTGAAGCTGGAACCTGCCCAGCATTGTTTGTTTGCTGTCGTTAGTCCATTCTTTGGAGCCGATGCGGAAATTTACGGTGGTAGCCATACCGGTTTTGAAACCGGCGGAATTTAGTATCTGGGCAATCAGGTTACAGGTGGTGGTTTTGCCCTTGGTGCCGGTAACGCCAATGACGGTTAATTTTCCCGAAGGAAAACCGTAGAATAAGGCGGCTAAACAGCCCAATAGCCAGTGATAGCCCGGCTGGACAAATTTAAAAAGCGGCTCGGGAATTATTTTCTTTAGAACCCTAAAAATAAACTCCATTTTATTTTTTAGAAAGGAATTTTAAAGCCTGTTTGATTTTTTCTTCAAAATCTTTGCTTTTAGCCGGGACTTTACCCATCGCCAGCTCAATTTCTTTTTCCCTGTAGCCGAAATTTTTGAGGGCGGATTTTATGTCTTTATCAACCTCCAATTCAGAGAGGTCGTCTTTTGATTTTTTGATTTTGTCTTTAAGCTCCAAAACTATACGCTGGGCCTTTTTTCCGCCAATACCCCAGGATTTTATTAATAAATCGTCCCGGCCTTGGCTGACGGCCGCTAGAAATTTTTCAATTTTAAGAGAGCCCAAAATTCCCAGGGCTGATTTTGGGCCTACGCCGTTAATGGAGTTTAACAGTTCAAAAATTTCCAACTCTTTTTCGCTCAAAAATCCATATAGTTCAATGGTTTCGCGACTCATCAAGGTAATGCAGAATAATTTGGCGCGCTGGCCAATTTTGGGCAGGTTCCGGCTGGTCCGCGGAGAAATAAAAAC
>CAZAUC010000006.1:0-2469 GCA_964488305.1 uncultured Candidatus Saccharibacteria bacterium | reverse complement strand
AAATGAAATCCCGCCGCGGGCGGGACGCTCAAATTTTTAGATAAATTTGACTTCGCCCGCGGCTCGTAAATTTATAAAAATTTGGCATGCCCATAACTAAATCAGCTAAAAAAGCCTTGCGGCAAAACGTGCGCCGCCGCAAAATGAATGTTAAAAGAAAAACCGAACTTAAATCGGTTATTAAACAATATAAGAAATTAATTGATACCGGACAGAAGGAGGAGGCGAAAAAATATCTCTCGCAGGTTTATAAAAAGCTGGATAAATCCGCCAAAGTAAATCTTATCAAAAAAAATAAAGCCGGTCGGCTGAAATCACGATTGAGCCGTCTTTCAAAATAAAAAACGAGAGTATTTCTACTCTCGTTTTTTATTTTGACTTGTTCAGTGCTTTTAATGACAGACCAAGGCGGCCGTTTTCTACTTTTATGACTTTTGCCTGGACAAAATCTCCCGCTTTAACCACGTCCTCCACTTTTTCTACAAAGCCGTCTTTTAATTCGGAAACGTGAATCATTCCGTCTTTGCCGCCGCCCAAATCCACAATGGCTCCGAACTCCAAAATTTTTATTACTTCCCCTTCAACAATTTCACCGATTTGAAATTCGTGAGTTATCGCCTGAACCTGCTGAATGGCGGCTTTCGCTTTATCGGCATCGCGGCTGGCCACGAAAACCTTACCGGTTTGTTCTATGTCAATGCTTTCCACGCCCGTGGCGGCAATAATACCGTTAATCATTTTTCCTCCGGGGCCGATGACTTCACCAATCTGTTCAGGTCGAATGTTAATGGTCATAATGATTGGCGCATAAGGCGAAACCTCTTTGGCGGGTTCAGCGATAACGCTTTTGATAAAATCCAAGATTTCTAAACGGGCTTTTTTCGCCTGAAGAAAAACTTTTTCAAGAATTTCCAGGTTTAATCCTTCAACTTTAACGTCCATTTGGATGGCGGTAATGCCGTCTTTGGTGCCAGCTATTTTACAGTCCATGTCGCCATGATGGTCTTCCGGCCCTTGGATGTCGGTCAGAATCTTGTAATTATTTCCCCCATCCATTATTAATCCCATGGCAATGCCAGCCACCGGCTTTTTAAGCGGCACGCCCGCGTTCATCAGGGCCATTGAACAGGCGCAAGCCGAAGCCATGGAGGAAGAACCATTTGAAGACAATATTTCCGAAACCACCCGAATGGTATATGGAAATTCGTCTTGCGAGGGAATCGTCGGTCGCAATGCTTTTTCCGCTAAAGCGCCGTGGCCGATTTCCCGGCGGCCGGGCGCGCCCAAGCGTCCGATTTCGCCCACCGAATACGGGGGAAAATTGTAATGGAGCATAAAGCGGCGCTTGGCGGAAATTTCCATTGTTTCCACCAGCTGTTCGGCGCCCGGCGCGGCTAAAGTAGTTACGGCTAATGCTTGGGTATTGCCCCGGGCGAATAAAGCCGAACCATGAAGTCTTTTAAACAAGCCCACTTCAGCGTAAAGCGGCCGTACCTCGTCTAATTTACGGCCGTCCGGCCTCTTTTCCGATTCAAGAACGTTTCGGTGAAGCAACTTGTCAATTTCTTCTTCAAATATCAGGTCAGCCTTTGAAAATTTGTTTTCTTCAAAACCCTCTTGGACGAGAAATTCCCTGAGAGATTGTTTAAGCAAACCGATTTTGTTTTGCCGTTCAACTTTTTCCGCGGCATAGACGGCCGCTTCCAATTTATCCTTTAAAAACTCCCGGACTTTTTTGGCCAGCGACTCATCAATTTCGGGGCGAAAGTCAATTTTTTGCTGACCGATTTCTTTAATTATTTTTTCCTGAAAATTAATTAAATTTTTAATTTCTTTTTGCGCCTGACTGAATGCGTCAATGACAACCTTTTCATCGGCTTCATTACCGGCCAGCTCAATCATGTTAATTTTATCTTTGGCGCCGGCGATAAAAGATTCAAAAATTAAACCACTTTTTTCTTTAATTAAAGAATTATTTGAATTAATAACGATTTGGTTATCATCAAATTTGGCGATTCTTACGCCAGCCAAAGGACCGGCCCAGGGAATGTCGGAAATCGCCAAAGCGGTTGAGGCCGTTATTAGGGCAACGAAATCCGGGTCGTTCTCTTCGTCGTAAGACAGAACCGTAATGATAATTTGGACGTCGCGGCGCAGACGTTTGTCAAAAAGCGGCCGCAGACTGCGGTCAATTAAACGGCCGGATAAAACCGCTTCTTCCGATGGCCGGCCTTCACGCCTGATAAAGCGGCTGCCGATGATTTTGCCGGCTGCGTAAAACTTTTCTTCGTAATCAATCACCAGGGGCAGATAATCAATTGGGCGGTCTTCTTTGCCCATAGTAGCCGTTACCAAGACCGACGTATCGCCGTAAGTTCCTACGACAGCAGCATTGGCTTGTTCGGCCAGTCGGGAGACCTCAAGTTTTAATTCCTTTCCGGCAACTTCGGTTTTAAATTGTTGTTTATT
>CAZAUC010000005.1:7855-26370 GCA_964488305.1 uncultured Candidatus Saccharibacteria bacterium | reverse complement strand
AGGGTTCCCAAGTCCCTTTTATTGATTTTTTTTAAAACGAACTCATTCGCTTTTTTTCTTGCCGCTTGCCGTTTGCCGGTTGCCGGTTGCCTGATGCCGATTCTTAATCGCCAAAAATTTTTCGTACCCAGAGATTGGATGATTGATTCAATACCTTTGTGCCCAGCTGACCCGCGGCTGAAAGAAATTTTATACTTGCCTAATTCAATATCGGAATCATCGTGAACTATCAAAACTTCTTCTGGTTTAACACCGGTTTTTTTAAGCGCCTTTTTCACGAAACCACCCGATTGGTTCATAAAAGTGTTAGAAATTAGAAATTTGGAATTAGAAATTGGAGGCACTTTATCTGTTAAATAATTAACAAATAAAATGCCGACATTATGGTAGGTTTTTTCATACTCTTTGCCGGGATTGCCCAATCCAATAATAATAGAGGGCTTGACCCCCACACCATAACGAACACTGGCGCCTTCGGCGCTAAACGAAGTATGTGTTCGTTTGGTGTTGGGGTTGATTTCCATATAAAGGGCTTTGTCTAGAATTTGGAGCCGAAGGCGAAGAAATTTTAGAAATAAAACCCTTACCCCGCCCTCTTAGCATATAAATTATTTGACTTTTTAGATTTTTTTACTATTATAGAATTATACCACAGATCTGTATTCGGGGCATAGAAGGCGGGGCGCTCAATTTTGTAGCCGACCACTTCGTTCCCGGATAAATTTATTATGAAATCAATTCTTTATTCAATCTGGGAAACTCTTGAAATAGTTTTGGTGGCGGTTATCACCGTAGTAGTAGTTCGCAATTTTTTAATCCAGCCATTTTTAGTCAGCGGCGCCTCAATGGAGCCGAATTTTTCTTCGGGAGACTATCTTTTGATTGATGAAGTAAGTTATCGTTTTCGGGAGCCGCAGCGCGGTGAAGTGGTAGTTTTTCACTATCCGGGCGATGAACGGGTTTATTACATTAAAAGAATTATAGGTTTGCCTGGTGAACGAATAGTCGTTAATGAAGGCGGAATTACCATCTTTAATCAAGAGTATCAGGATGGTTTCAAGCTTGAAGAAGGTTATTTGCCTTTGGGACTGGGCACTTCCGGCAGGGAAGAGATTAATTTAAAAGACAATGAATATTTCGTTTTGGGCGATAATCGGAATTATAGTTTTGATTCGCGAAGCTGGGGTAATTTGCAGAAAAGCGAAATCGTTGGCTTGGTTCGTTTACGACTCTGGCCGTTAAATGAAGTAAGAGCCGTGGAAAAACCGATGTACTGAACAAAATGTAAAATTAAAAAATCAAAATGGAAAATGATAGTGTAAAGTTCAAAAATGAATTTAAGAAAAGATTGTATAACTGGGTTCTGGGATTGATTAAATTTATAGATAAACTTCCCAAAGATTCTGTATGCGGCGTTATAGGTAAACAACTTATGAGAAGCGGTACGAGCATTTTAGCTAATTATATTGAAGCTAATTCGGCAAGCTCCAAAAAAGACTTTATTAACTTTTTTACTCATTCTTTAAAATCAGCCAATGAATCCAAGGTTTGGTTAACTTTATTAAGGGATACCAGGAAAGGAAATCAAGAAGAATTAAAATGGTTACTAAATGAATTAATTGAAATGGCCAATATTATAGCTTCCAGCATCTTAACCTTAAAAGGTAAAAAATAATTTTAACGCTTTAAATTGTCATTTTGATTTTTGATATTTACATTTTGAATTTTTAATATGCCTAAATCCTCCAGAAACAAAAAAGGCAAAGAAAAGAAAAATTCCGTCGAAGGGAAAAAAGAAAATTTGCTGTTTCAATCTCCCAGGGGCATGCACGACATTTTGCCGTTGGAACAACCTTGGTGGAATAAAATCAGGGAAGTTAGCCAGGAGGTTTCCAATTTCTATAATTTTTCAAGAATTGATACGCCGATTTTGGAGCCAGTGGAAATTTTTGAGAGGGGGACCGGCGCAAGCACCGACATTGTTGAAAAACAAATGTTTCTCTTGAAAAGCAGGGGGAGAGACCGTTTGGCTCTCAGGCCGGAAGGGACGCCGGGCGTCATGCGCGCTTATGTTCAGCACAGTTTGTCCCGTCTCGGCCAGCCGGTTAAATTATATTATTTTGGACCGTTCTTCCGCCACGAACAGCCGCAAGCCGGCCGCTACCGGCAGTTTTATCAAGTTGGTTTTGAAATTTTAGGGGGCGAAGATGACCCGGTTTACGATGCCCAGACAATTTTAGCCGGCTACCGCCTGATAGAAAAGTTAAAAATAAAAAATTTAACTATTAAAATAAATAGTTTAGGTTGTAAAAATTGCCGTTCGGTATACCGTAAAAAATTACAGGATTATTACAAAAAAAATTCAGGAAAAATATGTAAAGATTGTCGTCGGCGGGCATCCTCAAACCCCTTGCGTCTCCTTGACTGTAAAAACGAAAATTGTCAGGCAATAAAAAATCAGGCGCCGGTAATGCTGGATTATCTTTGTCAGCAATGTCGTAATCACTTTCGGCAAGTTTTGGAGTATTTAGACGACCTTGGCATGCCCTACAACCTTGATTCTTATTTGGTCAGGGGGTTGGATTATTACAGCCGGACGGTCTTTGAGATTTTTGCAGAAAATTATAACGTATCCCTTGGCGGCGGCGGCCGTTACGATTATTTAAGCGAAATGCTCGGCGCGAGAAAAACCCCGTTGCCAGCCGTCGGCAGTAGTTTGGGAATTGAACGGCTTATTGAAACGATGAAGGCGCAGGGCGTTAATGAACCGGTTAGGAACAGGGCAAAAGTCTTTTTAATTCAGATTGGCAAGCCAGCCAAGAAAAAGGCCCTTTGCCTGATTGAATCATTTCGGTCGGCTGGCATCAAAATAATTGAATCATTGGGCAAGGACTCGCTTAAATCGCAATTGAGATTGGCTGACAAGGAAAGAGTTGAAATAGCTTTAATTCTTGGCCAGCGTGAAGTTTTTGAAGAAAATATCATTATCAGGGACATGAAGAGCGGGGTTCAGGAAACAGTACCGCTTAATAAAGTGGTGGAAGAAGTAAAGCGGAGAATAAAATAATTCAAAGCCATTTTACACTTTGATATTTACATTTTAAATTTATTATGATGGATTGTTTTTTCTGTAAAATTATAAATAAGGAGGCGCCGGCGGAAATTATTTATGAGGATGCAAACGCCATGGCATTTTTGGATATTCATCCGAAAGCGCCGGGACATACAATGGTTGTACCCAAAATTCATGCGGAAACAATTTTAGATTTGCCCAAAGAAGAAGTAGGAGAACTTTTCGGAGCCGTAAAAAAAATAACGGAATTGCTCGATAAATCATTGAAGCCTGACGGTTTTACCATTGGTATTAATCACGGCGAAGCAAGTGGTCGGATAGTCGAGCATTTACATATTCATATTGTGCCAAGATGGTATAATGACGGAGGAGGTTCAATCCATAGCGTGGTAGACAATCCGCCAAAGCAATCTCTAAAAGAGATTAAAGCCCAAATAACAAATTACAAATAACAAACAAATTCTAAACATTGGTTTTGGTTATTGGATATTGTTTGGAATTTGATGCTTGGAATTTGGAATTTTATTAATTTATGGAGATAAAAAGAAGAGAGGGAGAATCAACAAGCGCATTTTTATACCGCTTTAGCAAGAAAATTCAGCAAGGCGGAATTTTGCGCGAGGCAAAAAAACGGAAATACAAAAGCCGGCCTGAATCTAAATACAAAAAACGCCTCTCGGCTCTCCACCGCGAGAGGAAGAAAAAGGAAATAGAAAAGGCTAAAAAAATGGGCACAATGTAGCGCGATACTAATATACCAATTCATACGAATTATACGAATACATTTGTATCATTAGTATTCATTTGTATATTGGCATCGATTAAGCGAGGTGATGCTTCATCAACAACTCAGCGAAAATTTGAAGTCAGCCATGAAAACAGGCCAGGAATTTGAAGCCGGCGTTTTTCGAATGCTCTTAGCCGCTCTGCATAACAAAGAAATTGAGAAGAAAGGTAAGGGGATAGAAACGGAGTTGTCGGATGAAGAAGTTATTGAAGTTTTGTCAAAAGAAGCGAAAAAAAGAAAAGAGGCGGCTGAGATTTACAAAAAAGGCGGTAGAGACGATTTGGCGGAAAAGGAGGCGAAAGAACTGGAAATAATCAAAAAATATCTGCCCGAGGAAATGCCCGTTGAAGAAATTGAAAAAATCGTCAAAATTGCTATTGAAAAAACAGGCATTAAAGAAGCCAGCGGCTTCGGCAAAGTAATGGCCGAGGTGATGAAGGAATTAAAAGGCAAGGCTGATGCCTCAACAATAAGCGAAATAATTAAAAAAGAATTATCATGATAAGATATGGATTATGAATAAGATAGAAATATTTAGTTCGGATGGGCGGTTTAAGAAATTTGAGAAGTTGATAAAAAAAACAGCCGGTAGAATATTGAAAATTTTGAATAAAAGCGGTGTTTCGGTGGAAATATACCTGATTAATGGACGGAGAATGAGATTTCTGAATAAAAAATTTCGGGGGAAAGACAAAGCGACTACGATTTTAAGCTTTGAAGAGCCCCGAAATTTTATTTATCCCCCATTTACGCGTAAGCGGGGGATAAAGCCGGCCTCAAAATTCAAAAGAATCGGCGAAATCTACCTTAAATTTCCAATCACCAATTATCCAATTAACTATTTACTAATTCATGGTTTGCTTCATCTTCTTGGCTACTCTCATCAGAAAAAAAGTGATAGAATAAGGATGGAAGCGAGAGAAAATTGGGTAATTAGGGAATTAGATAATTAGGGAATTAAAGTGGGGAATTAGATAGTTAGATAATTGATTATGCCTAGCGATTTTAGAAATTTAGAGATTTGGCGGGAAGCGCAGAAGTTAACGCTTGAGATTTATAAAATAACCTCTAAATTTCCAAAGGAAGAAATTTTCGGGCTGGAAGCACAAATTAGGCGGTCTGCTGTTTCGGTAGCGGCAAATATCGCTGAATCTTTTGGGAGATATCATTCCAAGGATAAAATTCAGCTATTGATGGTTGCAAGAGGTTCTATTTATGAAACGTGCAGTCATCTGTCTATAGCTCTGGGTTTAAATTACATTAAAGAAAAATGTTTTGAAGATATTGATAAGCGATATGAAGTTTTGTCCAAAAGATTGAATGTTTTCATAAATTATATTAGAAAAACCAATCGTTAAAACTAATTATCCAATTAACCAATTCTCTAATTAACTATGTACATTACCGCCTTAGATTTAGGCTCAAACCAGATTAAAATTTTAGTGGCTGAAGCAAAAAGGAATGGACAACTATCTTTATTAAACGCGTTTAAGATTCCATCAGCCGGGCTCCGCAAGGGAGAAATAGTGGTGTTTGAGGAAACGGTTCAGGCGCTTAAACGAGCGGTTGATGAGATAAGGAAGGCAAACAAAGCCGCCTTAAAAAACATTTTCATTAACGTGGGCGGCAACAACGTTAAACTTCAGAATTCCCGGGGCATAGTGGCGGTTTCAAGGGCCGATAGCGAGATTTATTCCGAGGACGTTGACCGCGTGATTAAGGCTTCGCAAGCGATAAATTTAGGTCCCAACAGGATGATACTTCACACCATTACCCGGGAGTTCATCGTTGACGGCATCGGCGACATTATTGATCCTCTTGGAATGGTCGGTAACAGACTGGAAGTGAATACTTTGATAATAGACGCTTTTAAACCGACGGTAAATAATTTGATTAAAGCAATAGAAGCGGTTGGGGCAAAAGTCGGAGGCCTGATTTACGGTCCTTTGGCCGCCAGCCGTTCCGTTTTGACAAAAGCGCAAAAAGAACTCGGGGCAGTGTTGATTGACATCGGGTTTGGGACGACTGGAATGACCGTTTATGAAGAAGACAAGCTTTTGGCGACGACCGTTTTCCCGGTTGGCGCTTCCAATATTACCAATGATTTGGCCATTGGCCTGAAATGTCCGGTTAAAACGGCCGAGGCGATAAAACTTTCTTTCGGTTCCGCTTCCGCCAGGGAAATTTCCAATAAAGAAAAAGTTGAACTTCAGGAAATAGACGAATCGTCTAAGTTGGTCATCAGCCGGCGGTTCATTTCGGAAATCATTGAAATCAGGCTGGCCGAGATTTTTGAATTTGTTAACGATGAGTTAAAATCATTGGGCAAGGCGGGTCAATTGCCGGCTGGCGTGGTCCTAACGGGCGGCGGGGCGAAAATTTCAGGCATCGCGGAATTAGCCAAACGCGAATTAAAATTGCCCGTCCAGCTCGGCCTGCCGGAAATCAGCGGGGTCGGGGCGGATGACGATTTTGAAAACCAAACGGATGACGCAGAATTCAGCGTGGCTTCCGGCCTGCTGCTTTGCGGATTGGAACAGATTATTAAAGGGAGGAATTGGACCGGGACGAAAGTCGGCCGATTGTCAAAAATTTTAAAACATTTCTTGCCGTAAAAACCCGTTAAAGCATGTAAAAATTAATGCTTCCAGCGTTGAATTTAATTAAGTATGTCTAAAAAAGCAAAAAAAGCCCATAAAGAATATCATCCGGCCAAAATTAAAGTAATAGGCATCGGCGGGGGCGGGACAAATGCGGTTTCCAGAATGCATAATAACTTTCCCAAGGGGGTTGATTTGATAGTCATTAATACGGACGTTCAAGACCTCAAACATTCCAAGGCGAAAAAACGAATTCATATTGGAAAAAAATTAACTCGCGGTTTGGGTACTGGCATGAACCCGGATTTAGGCCATCAGTCAGCTGAAGAAAACCGCAATGAGATTGCCGAGGCGCTGAAGGGAGCAGATATGATTTTTATCGCAGCGGGTTTTGGCGGCGGTACCGGCACGGGCGGTTCGCCCGTAGTAGCCGAAGTCGCCAAGGAACTGGGAATTCTGACGGTAGCGGTTGTCACAAAACCTTTCTCTTTTGAAGGAATCCAGCGAGCCAGAATTGCCCAGGAAGGAATTTTAAAACTGAGGGATAAAGTTGATACTTTAATCGTTATTCCCAACGACCGCATCTTTTCACTGATAGACAAAAATACTTCGTTGTCCAAAGCCTTTGAAAAAATTGACGAAATCTTAAAAAATTCCGTTTTGGGAATTACCGAATTGATTACAATGCCGGGAGTCGTCAACGTTGACTTTGCCGACATTAAAGCGGTGATGCAGGAAGCTGGGTCAGCCGTTATCGGTATCGGTGAAGCTAACGGACAGGAACGCTGCGTGGCGGCAGCCAAGCAGGCGGTTAAATCGCCGCTTTTGGAAGCTTCAATAGAGGGTGCCAGAGGCGTACTTTTCAGCGTTTCCGGCCATCGTGATTTAAAGATGAACGAATTAAATGAGATAGCCGGATTGATTGCCGAGAACGTTGACCAGTCGGCGAAGATAATTTTCGGCGCCTATTACGACAGAAAATTAAAGAAGGGCCAGTTGAAAGTAACTTTGATTGCTACGGGTTTTGACGGAAGCTTTAATCATAGAAACGACGTTTTAGCGCCGGGTATTTTTGCTCCAAAATTAGTATTGGAAGACAGGCTGGAGCCGGATGTCAATGAAGAGGAAGAAGAATCTTTTAAGGATGGCCGTCATCAGGAGCTTAAATTTACGGAGTCAAAAAAGAAAGAGAAATCAGGTTCGGTTAAAAACAAGATTGATACTGGAGTTAACGGAGACAAACAGGACGATTTCTGGGACATTCCGGCGTTTTTACGGAAAAAGAAAAAAAGGAAGTAGGGTTTGGTTGCCCGTCCAAATTTTTACGAAGCAGAAACTTAAGCGGGTGCTGAATTTTATATTATTGGCTTACAAATTTTTATAAAATAAGATAGTAAATAATATATTCTGCGCTACAAATATAAAATTTTTAAACGCAGCGCAAACTATACTAAAATTTTATCGCTATGCTCAAAAATTTTGATAAAATTCGCAAAAGAGACGGCAGGATAGTTCCCTTTGACCAGGATAAAATCACCAACGCAATTTTAAAAGCAATGATTGCAACCGGCGAGGGATTACAGCCCGACGCCAAGGGTGTATCCGACCGCGTAGTTAAAGAATTAAAGACCAAGTATGCAGCGAATTATGTTTTAGGTATTGAAGAGATTCAGGACGTAGTGGAAACCGCCTTGATTGTTATGGATTATGTTAAAACCGCCAAGGCATACATTCTTTATCGTCAAAAAAGGGCGGAAATCAGAGGGAGGCGGAAGGACGTCCCGGAACAAATCAAGGGTTTGGCGGCGGAAAGTAAAAAATATTTCCGCAACCCGCTTTCAGAATTTATCTATTATCGGAGTTATTCGCGCTGGATTGAATCTGAAGGCAGGAGAGAAACATGGATTGAAACAGTTGACCGCTATATTTCTTTCATGAAGGAAAATCTACGGAATAAGCTGAGAGATGACGAGTATGATGAATTGCGAGAAGCAATTTTAAAACAAGAGGCGATGCCCTCAATGCGATTACTCTGGAGTGCCGGCGTGGCGGCGCGCAAAAGCAACGTTTCGGTGTATAACTGTTCTTACGTTGCGCCTTCAAAAATAACCGATTTTGCCGAAATAATGTATCTTTTGATGTGCGGTGCCGGCGTGGGTTTTTCAATTGAATATCAGACGGTTCAAATGCTGTCTATTATTAAAAAACAGACGGGTAAGGCGTTGCCGACGATGGTAATTGAAGACAGTAAAGAAGGCTGGGGGGATGCTTTGACAACAGGCTTAAGCGCTTGGTTTGAAGGTAAAGATATTAATTTTGATTTTTCTAAATTAAGACCGGCAGGCGCCCGCCTTAAAACAATGGGAGGCAAAAGCTCCGGCCCGGAACCATTGATTCAGCTCTTGTCTTTTGCCAGAAGGAAAATTTTAGCCAAACAAGGACGACGCTTGGAAACCATAGACGTTCACGATATTGTCTGTAAAATTGCCGAAGTGGTGGTAATGGGCGGCGTCAGAAGAAGCGCAATGATTTCTCTCTCCAGCTCCGATGATGAAAGAATGAGAGCCGCCAAAACCGGACAGTTTTATCTTACCGAGCCGCAGAGAAGCTTGGCTAATAATTCCGTGGCTTATAATGAAAAACCGACTGCTGCCCAATTTTTAGAGGAGTGGCTTTCCTTGGTCAGGGCCGGTACTGGTGAACGCGGAATTTTTAATCGGGGCGGTTTGAAATTTCAGGTTCCGCAAAGACGCTGGAAATCTCTTGAAAAGGATTTGGCGACCAGCGGTTGTAATCCCTGCGGAGAAATCAACCTTAAATCAAAAGAATTTTGTAATTTAACGGAAGTAGTCGCCCGGATGGAAGATACAGAAGAATCTCTTTTGCGCAAAATTAAACTGGCGACCATCCTCGGTACTTATCAGTCAACCCTGACGGATTTCCCTTACATTTCCAAAGAGTGGAAAAAGAATTGCGAGGAAGAAAGATTATTGGGAGTTTCCATTACCGGACAATGGGATTGCCCGGCAATACGCAATAGGGAGGTTTTTAAAAGAATGAAAGATAGAGCGATAGAAATAAATAAGGAATACAGCCGACGTTTTGGCATTGACGCCTCTTTGGCAGTAACCTGCGTTAAGCCCTCCGGCACGGTTTCCCAGCTGGTTGACGCGGCTTCCGGCATGCATCCGCGCTACAGCCCATATTACATCAGGCGCATTAGAATTTCCGCTACGGACAGTTTATTCCAAATGCTTAAAGACCAAAAGGTTCCTTACCATCCGGAAATCGGGCAGGATATTAAATCGGCCACGACTTATGTTTTGGAATTCCCCGTTAAAGCGCCGGACGGCACGTCGGTTTTTAAAGACGACCAGACTGCGATTGAGCAATTGGAGTATTGGAAGATGGTAAAACAAAACTACACAGAGCATAATCCCTCGGTAACGATTTCCGTAGCCGAAGACGAATGGATTAAAGTGGCTGATTGGGTTTACAATAACTGGGAAATTATCGGCGGTTTAACTTTTCTGCCAAAGGAGGATAAAAATCACGTTTATGCCCTGGCTCCGTACGAAGCTGTCAGCGAAGAAAAATATAATGAATTAGCCAAGAATTTTCCGGAAATTGATTTTTCTCAAATTATCGTTTATGAAAAAGAGGATGAGACCCAGGGAGCAAAGGAACTGGCTTGTTCGGCCGGCACATGTGAAATTCATTAATTTATGAACAAAAAGAATAATTTAATTTTATTGTTAATAACAGTTTTAATTTTCGCCGTCTTTGCCGGTTTTTTTGTTTACCCCGGTAATTTTGGAAATAAAATTCGGCCCTGGCGTTTGGGTCTGGATTTGGTCGGCGGCAGCCATCTTATTTACGAAGTTGATATGTCGCAGATAGCTTCGGGCGATAGGGATTCGGTAATGAACGGATTACGCGAGGTGATTGAGCGCCGGGTGAATTTATTCGGCGTCAGTGAACCCCAGGTTGTTTCCGCCAAAGAGGGGGATTCTTATCGTTTAATAGTAGAACTGGCCGGAATTAAAGACATAAATGAGGCGATTAATGAAATTGGCTTAACGCCTTTTCTGGATTTTCGCGAAGTTTTTGAGGGAGAAAATGCGGCTGGAGAAATTGAGGCCCAATTTATCCCTACCGATTTAAATGGTCGCTACATTAAGACTGCCCAGATTAGCTTTAACCAAACTACCGGCGCCCCCGAAGTTGACATCCAGTTTAACGATGAAGGCGCGAAGATTTTTGAAGAATTGACCGATAGGAACGTTGGTAAGCCGCTGGCGATATTTTTGGATAATTCCTTGATTGAAGCACCGGTGGTTCAGGAGAAAATTTCCGGCGGGCGAGCGCAGATTACCGGTAAATTTACGGTTGAGGAAGCCAGAAAACTGGTACAAAGATTTAATGCCGGTGCCTTGCCGGCACCGATAAATTTAATCAGCCAGCAGACGATTGGCGCCAGTTTGGGGCAGGAATCTTTAAAAAGAGCGATTTACGCCGGGATATTCGGAACTTTGGCAATAATTATTTTTATGCTCGTTTATTATCGCCGGTTGGGCATTTTTGCCTCCTTGGCTTTGATAATTTACATACTTTTAACCGCCGCTGTTTTTAAATTAGGCATCACAATGACCTTGGCGGGTATCGCCGGGTTTATTCTTTCCATTGGCATGGCGGTGGACGCCAATATTTTGATTTTTGAAAGGACTAAAGAAGAAATTAAAAAAGGATTGTCAAAAATGTCAGCCATTGAAGAGGGTTTTCGTCGGGCTTGGCCGTCAATCCGCGACTCCAACATTTCAACAATCATTACCTCAATTATTCTTTATTATTTCACCAGTAGTTTTATCAGGGGGTTTGCATTGGCCCTGCTGATTGGCGTCATTATTTCAATGTTTTCGGCAATCATAATAACCAGAACAATGTTAAGAGTATTCGTTAAAAATTAAAAATTCAAAAATCAAAAATCAAAATGACAATGTAAAATTAAAAATTAACAAATGTTAAAATATTTTCGCCAATGGCGAATACCTAAATTTTCCATTTTGATATTTACATTTTAAATTTTTTATTATGAACATCATTGGTCATCGTAAAATTTTTCTAACTTTTTCCGGTACGCTGGTTTTAGCCAGTATTGCGGCCATCATTATTTTCGGTTTTCAACCCGGCATTGATTTTGCCGGCGGCACGATGTGGCAGATTAAGATTATAACTGATGACAAACAGCCAACAACCGACAATTTGAAAGATTTTTTTGAAAGTGATTTGGGAGTGAAAAACACAAGTGTTTTTCCGGCGGAGAACGAAAGTTTTCTTGTCAGGCTGGGCCATATTTCCGAGCAAGAACACCAAAATTATCTTGAGGCTTTAAGAACAAAATTTGGCAACATAGAAGAATTGCGTTTTGAAGTTATAGGGCCGACCGTGGGGAAAGAGTTAAAGAATAAAGCTTTTTGGGCGATTGCTTTAGTTTTGTTGGGCATTTCTTTATATATTGCTTTTGCTTTCCGTAAAGTTTCTTTTCCGGTTAAATCATGGAAATACGGAATCGTTACCTTAATTACGCTTTTCCACGACATTGCCATTCCAGCCGGGCTGCTGTCAGTCTTTGGCTGGAAACTTGGGCTTGAGATTGACACCAATTTTATCGTCGCTCTTTTGGTGGTAATGGGTTTTTCAGTCCATGACACCATCGTCGTTTTTGACAGAATTAGGGAGAACCTTCTTCTAAATCAAACCCGTTTGGGCTTAGCGGCCGTCATTAATACGAGCGTCAACCAGACTTTCACCCGCTCCATTAACACTTCTTTGACGCTAATACTGGTTTTGATGGCAATGTTTTTCTTCGGGCCGATTACCTTAAAATACTTCGTTTTAACCATTTTAGTCGGTACCGTCTTTGGCACTTATTCCTCAATCTTCGTCGCCAGTCCTTTATTGCTGTATTTGGGCCGTTCTAAATAGTCCGTTTGTTTAGGGTACCGGCTTGACAACTTTGTAATGGTTTGGTAGTTTTAGTAAATATACTCGGCAGTAATATGACACTATGATTAGCTCAACAATTGATAATTTGGTCAGCGATTTAAAACCGCGCCAGAGAGAAGTTTTAAGCGGCCGTTTTGGTTTGCCAGACGGCAGAAAAATGACCTTAGCCAGGCTGGGCGAAAAATACGGCATTACCCGTGAGCGGGTCAGGCAGATAGAAGAGGAAGCGTTAAAGGCGGTAAAAGAACGGATAGTCAAAGAGAAGGCAATAAGGGAAATTAATGAATCAATCGCCAGTCACTTAAATAACGTAGGCGGTTTGCGGCGGGATGACCTTTTTCTTTCTGAGTTAAAATCGCTTTTAAAAGACAGAAACCTGCATCATTGGCATTTGAGATTTCTTTCTGAAACCGTTAACCAGCCTTCTTATTATCAAAATGATTCCAACTTTCATCATTTTTGGTACTTGGACGAAAAAATTATTAGTCTCGTTAACCGGTTTGTTTCCATGTTGGAAAAGTTAATTGCTGATAGAATAGATGACTTGATTGTTGACCAAAAATTTGACGCTTATTTTTCCAAAGCGACAAAAAGCCATAACATCTCCGACTTCATAGGCGCCAATTATCTTTCCGTATCCCGTAAGTTTAATATTAATCCGTTCGGTGATTGGGGATTAAACCAGTGGGCGGAAATTAATCCCAAAACCATTGGAGAGAAATCTTATTTAATCCTTAAAAAATACAAAGAACCCCTTCACTTTCGTGAAATCGCCGAAGCGATTAACGAAAATAATTTCGTCGGCCGTCAAGCTCATCCCCAGACCGTCCATAATGAATTAATTAAGGACAAGCGTTTCGTTTTAGTTGGCCGGGGCATTTACGCTCTGGCTGAACACGGTTTTATGCCGGGAACGGCCCGCGAAGTAATCCGTCGGGTTCTAAAAGACGAGGGCCCGCTTTCTCCGAAAGAGCTGGTTGATTCTGTTTTAAAACAAAGGCTTTTAAAGGAAAATACGATTCTTCTCAATTTACAGAATAAGAAATATTTTAAAAGATTGGAAAACGGAAAATATTCCGTTAGATAAATTCCAATAATAAAACCGCATTAAGTTAGTTTTCAATGGAAATTCTCCTCGGCGTCATTGATAACATTGTTCGGGTAATAAGTTATGTTTGGTGGCTTATTTTGCCACTCATTGCTTTTTTTATTGCCTGGAAGCTTTATCTAATTTACATTAGAATGCGTTACATTCAAAGCATTGAGTGGTCAATGGTTGAGCTGAAAGTTCCGGAAAATATCTTAAAAACTCCTAAGTCAATGGAGCAGATTTTCGCCAATATGGCGGGAATGTATTCCTTCGGTTTAACGACTATCAATGTTTACCTGGAGGGCAAAGTAGAGCAGTGGGCTTCTTTTGAATTGGTCGGTTATAATGGCGGCATTCATTTTTACGTTTATTTTCCTACTAAATACCGCAATTTATTGGAATCGGCGATTTATGCCCAATACCCGGACGCGGAAATTCATCCAACCGAAGATTACACCGAACTTCTGGGCTCTGTTTTGCCTAATAAAGTTTATGACATCTTTGGGGCGGAAATGATTTTATCTAAAGATAACTATTATCCCATTAAAACGTACCCTCTTTTTGAGGAGACAATAGAGGAACGAAGAGTGGACCCGATAGCGGCCATTACTGAAGTGATGTCCAATTTAAAAGAAGGGGAAGTGTTATGGCTTCAAGTTTTAATCAGTCCGACCGCCAATTACCCGATACTCGCCAATAAATGGAAAGAAGAGGGTTTGGCGAAGATGGATGAAATAGCCGGCCGTTCATCAGGTGAAACAAAAAAAACTTTAGGTTCAACTATATCAGACTGGGGGCGGAACGTTTTTTGGGCGCCGGCCGAATTGCCGACTTGGCCCGGAGAAACAGAAGAAACTACGTCACCGGCTTTAAAATTTTTGCACCCGGCTGAGCAGGACACGATTAAGGCAATCGGTAATAAAATTTCAAAATTTGGTTTTGAGAGTGTTATTCGTTGGATTTACATTGACCGTCAGGACAGTTTTACTCCCGCGAATGTTTCGGCGGTAATGGGGGCTTTTCATCAGTTGAGGGCTGAAAATCTTAATTATTTTCGGCCGTTGAAAAAAACTTTCCCCCTTAAAACCGGCTGGATACCGAAATTTTTCCCAAAATATAAACGATTGGTGGAATTTTCGCGCAAAAGAAAACTTTTTGAAGGTTATATCTCAAGGAGATTTGGCCGATATAATAAAATAAAAGCGGAAAAATTTCCGATATTAAATACCGAAGAATTGGCCACAATTTATCATTTCCCGGCGGCAATGGTTGGGGCACCGCGTTTGCGTAAACTGGAGGCCAAAAAGGGCGGCCCGCCGGCCGGATTACCGGTAGAGTAAAAAACAGAGCGGTTCTAATGTTGTAATGTTCTAATTGTTGTAGTGTCGCAATTACACCCGATTCCATTACAACAAGCGAAGCGATAGAACAATTACAGCAATTATAACAACTATAACTTTCCATGGACGATATAACTCTTTTTGCCAAAACGACTTTTAGAAACCAATTGACGAGATTCGGCATTAAAACCGACGACCGCCGGCGACATATGTACCTTATCGGGAAGACCGGTATGGGCAAAACCAATATGATGGAAAATATGGTCATTGCCGACATCAGAGCCGGTCGCGGCGTCGGTGTGGTTGACCCACACGGTGAATTCGCCGAAAGAATTTTAGATTTTGTGCCGGAAAATCGCGTGGACGACGTGATTTATTTTAATCCGGCCGACATTGATTGGCCAATCGCCTTTAACCCATTGGAAAGAATTGATATGGAACATCGGCATTTAATCGCCTCAGGCATGATGGGGGTTTTCAAAAAGATTTGGCCTGATGTCTGGTCAGCCAGAATGGAATATATTTTAAATAATTCACTCTTGGCTCTGCTTGAATACCCCTCTTCAACTCTTTTGGGGATAATGAGAATGCTGGCCGAAAAAAATTATCGACAGAAAATTACCGAAAATCTGCAGGACCCGGTAATTAAATCTTTCTGGATTAATGAGTTTGCCCGTTATACTCAGCGTCTGGAAACCGAGGCGGTGGCGGCTATCCAGAATAAAGTCGGCCAGTTCGTTTCCAACCCCTTAATCCGTAATATCGTCGGTCAGACCCACTCAGCCATTGATATGAGAAAAGTAATGGATGAAGGAAAAATTTTGATTATTAATATCGCTAAAGGAAAAATTGGCGAAGATAATTCAGCTCTTTTGGGAGCGATGATGATTACCAAGCTGCAATTGGCGGCCATGAGCAGGGTTGATACTCCAATGGAAGAACGCCGCGATTTTTATTTATACGTTGATGAATTCCAAAATTTCTCTACGGAGTCTTTTGCCAATATTTTATCTGAAGCGAGAAAATACCGGTTAAATCTGATTTTAGCTCATCAATATATTGAACAACTTGATGAAAAAGTTCGGGCCGCCATTTTCGGTAACGTTGGAACGGTTGTTTGTTTCCGGGTTGGCGCTGAAGACGCGGAATTTCTGGAAAAAGAGTTTATGCCGCAGTTCACCGCGCAGGACTTGGTTAATTTGGCCAAATATAATATTTTTATAAAATTAATGATTGACGGTATAGCCACAAAACCTTTTTCCGCTCAAACCATAGAACCGGCCGAACCCTCGGCGGAATCTTTCAAAGACGTAATTATTGAAAATTCAAGGAATAAATGCGCCGTTCCCCGTTCACGGGTTGAAGAAAAAATTGCCGGTGAATGGGTGGCGAATTTTGAATCAATCCAGGAGAGGATTGATCGTCGTGAGGAGCAGTCATTGAATAGAATTTTAAGACCGCAGCCGCAGGAACGTTCTTCGCCGCGCCCGGCTGAAAAAAAAGAGATAGCCAAGAGGGAGCGTAAGCCAGTGGACATCGGCGACTTGCGGAAAGCGATTGAGGAATCATTAAAAGATGAGAATTTTAAACAAGGAAATAATCAATAAAGAAAATACGGAAGTGGAATTAATGGGCTGGGTAGCGACGCGTCGCGACCACGGCAAAATTATTTTTATTGACTTACGCGATAGAAGTGGCGTTAGCCAGCTAGTTTTTACATCTAAAAATGAAGAAGCTTATAAAAAAGCCGAAACTTTGCGGCCAGAATTAGTTATTAGAGTCGTTGGTAGGGTTAACTGCAGGCCTAAAGGTTCGGAAAATCCAGATTTAGAAACCGGCGACTTTGAAATAGAAGTTAAAGAGTTAGACATTTTAGTTGAGGCACAAACTTTGCCATTTACAACAGACACAGACGGCTATGAAATTGGAGAAGAGGTTAGAATGAGATATCGTTATATAGATTTAAAGCGTAAGCGTCTTCAAGATAATTTGCGTGCGCGGGCAAAAATAGAAAAACATATCCGTGACTTTTTGACGAAAAAAGATTTTGTTGAGATAGAGACGCCGATTTTGGGCAAGTCAACGCCTGAAGGAGCTAGAGATTATTTAGTGCCTTCACGCTTACAGCCGGGCAATTTTTACGCTTTGCCGCAATCGCCCCAACAATACAAACAGCTTTTAATGGTGGCTGGTTTAGAGAAATATTTTCAGATTGCCAGGTGTTTTAGAGATGAAGACACGCGGGGCGACCGCCAGCCGGAATTTACTCAATTGGACTTAGAAATGAGTTTTGTCTCCCAAAAAGACATTCTGTTGCTTATTGAAAAGCTTTATTTAGACATTGTTCGTAAATTATACCGGAATAAAAAATTAAAACTGGATAAAAGGGGTAAAATAACCCGAATGAGTTATCAAGAAGCTATGGAGAAATATAAAAGCGATAAGCCGGATATTCGCGATAATAAAGAAGATCCAAATGAATTAGCGTTTGTATTTATTGATGACTTTCCGATGTTTGAAGAAAAAAAAGGTGGTTCATTAGGGGCAGTTCATCATCCCTTTACCCTCCCCACCTTTAATAAAGATGATGATCCCTATGATTACAATCACGATCGTCCTCCGGGGGAAGAAATGCGTTCATTGCTTCAAACAAAAAACAGAGGAGAAATTCTTAATAGAGTTAAAGCATTTCAATACGATTTTGTGTGCAATGGCTATGAAATCGGTGGTGGTTCTTTAAGGACGCACGACTGGGGATTGTTAAGCTTAGTTTTTGAATTTCTTGGTTACAGCAACTTGGAAATTAAAGATAAATTTAGGCATATTCTTGACGCTTTTCATTACGGCGTCCCGCCGCACGGAGGAATTGCTCTTGGGATAGATAGGTTGGTGGCAATTTTGCAAAACGAACCTAACATCCGCGAAGTCATCGCTTTTCCGAAAACCGGCGACGGCCGCGATTTGATGATGAATGCGCCATCCGAGGTTGACAAAAAGCAATTAGACGAATTACATTTAAAGATAACCAAATGATTATGAAAACGGAAAAAACATTGGTTTTAATCAAGCCTGACGGCGTCAAAAGGGGATTGACTGGCGAAACCATTCGTCGGATTGAACAGCGCGGCCTGAAAATAATCGCTTTAAAAATGTTTATGGCCACGGCCGAACAAATTGATGAGCATTATCCCAAGGACCAGGGCTGGATAAAAAGATTAGGCGAGAAATCCTTAAAAACTTACGAGAAATACAACCTTGATCCAATAAAAGAATTAGGCACTAACGACCCCGATGAAATAGGTAAAATGGTCAGGAGTTGGCTGGTAAAATTTATGACTTCCGGACCAATAGTAAAAATGGTGGTTGAGGGGGTCCACGCCGTAGACATGGTAAGAAAACTTTGCGGCAACACTCTGCCTAATCTGGCGGAAATGGGCACAATCCGCGGTGATTATTCGGTTGATTCAGCGGCTTTGGCAAACTCAGGAAAACGGGCTGTTCATAACATTGTTCACGCCTCGGAAACGCCCGAAGAAGCGCTTCACGAGCTTAAATACTGGTTTTCACCAGAAGAAATCCACGACTATAAAAGGGCTGAAGAAGAGATTATGTTTTAAGG
>CAZAUC010000005.1:0-7755 GCA_964488305.1 uncultured Candidatus Saccharibacteria bacterium | reverse complement strand
TGCTAAAATAATAATAAGCCCTGTGGAAGATTCTCGGATCAAGTAATCTTTCAGGGGAGGGCAATAGTATTTCAGCCCGTGGGCCGAGATTGAGCCCACCCACCTGGTATTTAGCCGGGATTAATCAAAACAGGGCCCAGTAACATTACTTCGATGACTTTGTTTCTATTTAGAAACAAAGCTAAAGGGTAAATTTCGAAGTAATGTTACTGGGCAGGGCTTTAAGGGCAATAGAATAATTTAAAGATTTAACTAATATCATGGAAGATGGCGATGATGGTTAACAATTTAAATTTCAATTTCTACTTTTACTTTTTTACTGGCTGAAGAGACTAGTATATTTGTTTTGATAACTAATTAACTAATAAACTAATTAACTAAATATGCTGGTCTCCAAGACCAGTTTTTTTGTGCTTTAAAAATAAAAAAAGGAAGAGGTGAAGAAAAATGGAAAAGATGAGTCAGGTGGAATTAATGACGGTAATCGTTGCCTGTGAGGAAAGTGGAAACAAAAAATTACTTAAAGAGGCTAAAGAAGCTCTTATTAAAAAAGAAAAGGGAGAAGAAAAATGCCTTCAGCCAGCGCAAGATGGCGTTGTAGTCGGTGCGGAACATTAAATACCAACCGGAAAATTTGCGGCGGTTGCGGCCAGAAATTTATACGTAATGGTAGTAAAAAAGGCAAGCATGTCGGGCGGAAAAATGGCGGCCAGCACATCAAATAATTTTTGAAAAGCCCCAAGCAAACGGGGCTTTTAATTTTAAAAACATTGACTTTTTAAAAATAAAATTTTGGACTTGAAGGACAAATAAAAAAAGTTCTTTTTAATAAAAATAAAGAAAGGAGAGGCGTATGACTTTTCAAAAGGTCAGAGGAACGCAGATTGTGATGCTACGCGCGGAGGCAAAATATAAAATCCGCTTACCATCATCGCATGTGGGCGTTAGAAATGGTAAGATTGGGTTTTTTCTTGCGGATGGGGAAATTGATTTGCCTTCGCCGGCGAAGGCAACGCAGGTATGCGCGCACAAAAGTTCAAGAAACTGGCATTTTTTTGAAATTCCTTTTCCAAATGGCAATTGTGGCAATTGTGATGGATGGGTTCAGTTTCTCGATTATAGGAATGGCGTTCGTGGTCATTACTATGGCGGTCCGGTCTGGGGATTTAAAACTTAAAAAGTCAAAGCGATTATAGCAATTATATTGATGTTCTTAAAAAGGAGAGAGAAAACTCTCCTTTTTTATTGGTCGGGCCGCCGGGAATCGAACCCGAGCTGCCCTGATGGTATAACTTCGTTAACTACTGGGCAGGTAGGGTCTTTACCCCGCACTAATTTTCGTCTGGTCGGGCTGCGGGGAGTTGAACCCCGACTACAAGACCCCCAGCCTTGTGTACTACCGCTATACTACAGCCCGGAAATTATTTATTAGAAGATTTTTTAATGCATCGGGCGCATGCCAAAACTCGCTTGCCGTTAGGCAAACGTATATATTGTAAATTAGGATACTTTCTTTTTTTGGGCGTTGGGTTATACTTACCACGAAGCTTTTTTCTGGCGCCTCTCATAATTGACCCCTTACCGCAAATTTGACATTGGCGCATATGTTGGAAGTATAAACTATACATCGGTAGATTTCAAGAGATTTTAGGTCCTAAGGTTGCCGACAAAATTCAAAATTTAAAAGTCTCCATAGCAGAGCAAGCTCGCTACGGGGCAGGCAAGATGCAAAATTTAGGTATTCCGCCTGCGGCGAAAAAGATGTTAGAATTTAATTCATTTTAACATTTTGAATTGCCATTTTTCATTTTGATATTTAAATTTTAAATTTTTAATGTTATGGATACAGTTTCCCTAAAACTATTTTTATATATCGTAATCGTTCTTTCGGCGACTTTTCATGAATACGCTCATGGTTTTATTGCTTATCGTCTTGGCGATTCAACTGCCAAAGACGCCGGCCGCTTAACCCTTAACCCCTTGGCTCACATAGATTTGATGGGTACGGTGATAATTCCTCTTTTTTTGCTTTTCTTCGGCGGCATCTTCATTGGCTGGGCAAAGCCGGTGCCTTATAACCCGTACAATTTAAAAGACCGAAAATACGGCTCTTTGAAAGTTGGCATTGCCGGGCCATCGGCTAATTTAATAATTGCTTTGATTTTGGGAATTTTTTTGCGAATCGCTTTTGCCGGCGTATTTAACCTTGCTTTTTCTCCATTATTTTTAATGGCCGTAGCCTTAATCGTTTACATTAACATTTTCTTAGCTCTCTTTAATCTTATCCCTTTGCCGCCCTTGGACGGTTCAAAAGTGTTGATGGATTTATTCCCGCGCAGTCGCTACGCCATGGCATCACTCGGCTTTTTCGGAATTTTTCTGGCCCTTTTCGTTGCTTTCTTTATTTTGTCTCCTTTGGCCGGCCTTATTTTCCGATTGATTACCGGCCAAGTAATGGGGTTTTAATTATTGACAATTATTAATCAGTTTTGTTATTATTCTTTGGTATATCGCTAATCAATCGCGAATTATATCTCTAATAATCTCTAATAAAAATTCGAGATAATTCGGGAAGAAATTAGGGATTGATTAGGGATTTTTTTATAGATGTGTCCGACAATCCGTCAATTAATTAAAAAAGGCAGAAAAAGCGCCAAGAAAAAAACAAAGGCGCCGGCTTTGAGTTTTTACTTTAATACCCAAAAGAACAAACCGGTTTATTCCGATTCGCCGTTTAAGCGGGGTGTTTGTCTGAAGGTTTTTACCACCACGCCGAAAAAACCGAACTCGGCCCTAAGAAAGGTGGCCAGAGTCAGGTTAACCAATGGAATGGAAGTTACCGCTTACATTCCGGGTATTGGGCATAATCTGCAGGAACACTCCATTGTTTTGGTCAGGGGCGGTCGGGTAAAAGATTTGCCGGGAGTAAAATATCACGTTGTCAGGGGAATTTTAGACACTACGGGCACCGAGGGAAGAAAACAGGAAAGAAGCAAGTACGGCGTAAAAAGACCAAAGTAGAGCCCTGCTAATATACTAATCATTACGAATATTAATAATAAAAAACAATTCGTAAAATTAGTAGAAATTCATAAATTAGTAGGAGAAGGAGCATATGCGACGCAAAAGAAAATATAAAAAATTTCATCAGCCTGACGTTCAGTATCAAAATATCGCAGTCTCGCGGTTTATTAATTATTTAATGGGGAAAGGCAAGAAATCAGTGGCCGAAAGATTGCTTTATAAAACTTTCGGCAATATAAAAAAAGAATTTAAACAGGAGCCGCTGGCGATTTTTGAGAAGGCCATTGAAAACGCTTCGCCGTTCGTGGAAGTGGTTTCCAAGCGGGTCGGCGGCGCCAATTATCAGGTGCCGCGGGAAGTCAGGCCGGAAAGGAAATTCTTTCTGGCTTGTCGCTGGATTATTGAAGCGGCCCGCAGTGGAAAAGGCAAGCCAATGGATAAAAAACTGGCCGAAGAATTAATTGCCGCCTCAAAAAATGAAGGCGCAGCCATAAAGAAAAAACAAAACATTCACAGGATGGCCGAGGCGAATAAAGCATTCGCGCACTTCGCCAGGTAAACCCTACTAATTTACTAATTATTACTAATATTACTAATAAGATTTTTTTAATGCCCAGCAGGAAGATTCAATTAGTTTATCCGGATTTGAGTTATAAATTAGTGGGAATTTTATTCACGGTATTTAATGAACTTGGTTATGGCTATCAAGAGAAATATTACCAAAAAGCTATCGCTAAATTATTGAAAGAAAATAACGTTAAGCTTCAAGAACAAGTTTATGCGCCGTTAGAGTTTAAAGGAGAAAAAATTGGAGGTTACTATTTAGATTTTCTGGTTGAAAATAAATTAATTATAGAAATTAAAAAGGGTGATAGATTTTTAAGGACAAATATTGAACAAGTTTATTCTTATCTGAAAAGATTTAATCTAAGATTAGGAATTATCGCAAATTTTACAGGAAGAGGTCTAAAATTTAAAAGAATTGTAAATATAAATTAGTAAATTAGTAGGAAATATGCGGCAGTATCCATTAGAAAAATTTCGCGATATAGGCATCATTGCCCATATTGACGCCGGCAAAACCACCGTGACCGAACGGGTTCTTTTTTATACCGGCATCTCGCATAAAATCGGCGAGGTTCACGAAGGCCAGGCAATTATGGACTGGATGGAACAAGAAAGGGAAAGGGGAATTACCATTACTTCGGCGGCCACCACCTGTTTTTGGACACCGAGCTATCTTTTCAAGGACATTGAGGAGGACTCAGAAAAACAAAAAATACGTCAAGCCCACGAACACCGGATTAACATTATTGATACGCCGGGGCACATTGATTTTACGGTGGAAGTTCAGCGTTCTCTTCGGGTGCTGGACGGCGCCGTGGTGGTTTTTGACGGGGTGGCCGGCGTGGAACCGCAATCGGAAACCGTCTGGCACCAGGCGGATAAATTTAAAGTTCCCAGAATTTGCTTTATTAATAAGCTGGACCGGTTGGGCGCCAACTTTGAAAACTCGTTTCGTTCAATCCAGGAAAAACTTAACCCAAACGCGGTTGCTTTACAGCTGCCGATAGGCGCGGAAGCTAATTTTCAAGGCGTAGTTGATTTGATAACGATGAAAGCTTTTTATTTTGAGGGCGAACACGGCGAGAAAATCGTTGAAAAAGAGATGCCAGAAGAGTTAAAAGCTGAAAGCGAAAAACTAAGAAACGTGTTGCTGGAAAAAATTGCCGAGACCGACGATAAATTGATGGAAAAATATTTAGCCGAGCATCAGATTGACGAAACCGAAATCCGCCAGGCCCTGAGAAAAGCCACCATTGATAATGAATTAATACCGGTTCTTTGCGGTTCGGCCTTGAAAAATAAAGGCGTTCAGCTGATGCTTGACGCAGTCTTGGATTATTTGCCTTCGCCTCTTGATTTGGTTTCAATCAAACCCGTCAGTGGAATTAATCCCAAAAACGAACAAGAAATCGTCCGCCAGCCAAGCGACGATGAGCCATTCAGCGCTTTGGCTTTTAAAATAGCCACCGACCCTTACGTCGGCAACCTGACTTATTTCCGGGTTTACAGCGGCAAACTTGCCCGCGGCACTTATGTCTTTAACTCCACGACCGGCAGTCAGGAAAGAATTGGCAGAATCGTTAGAATGCACGCTAACCACCGGGAAGAGGTGGAAAAGGTTTATGCCGGCGACCTCGGCGCCATTGTCGGTTTAAAAAGTACTTCCACCGGCGACACTTTGTGCGACCCGAACAACCCGATTATTTTGGAAAGAATTACTTTTCCGGAACCGGTTATTTCTGTTAGAATTGAACCTAAGACCAAAGCCGACCAGGAAAAATTGAGCGTCGCCATGCATCGTCTGGCTGAAGAAGACCCGACATTCAGGATTAGCGGTGATTTGGACACTGGTGAAACTATTATTTCGGGAATGGGAGAACTTCATTTGGAGATTCTCATTGACCGGACAAAGAGGGAGTTCGGCGTGGAAGCCAACATCGGCCGGCCTCAAGTGGCCTATAAAGAAACCGTAAAGGGTGAAGCTGAAGCCGAAGGCAAATACATCAGGCAGTCAGGCGGCCGCGGTCAATACGGCCACGTTTGGCTGAAGGCTAAATCATTGGAACGCGGCAAAGGTTTTATTTTTGTCAATAAAATAAAAGGCGGTATTATTCCCCAGGAATTCATTCCGGCAGTGGAAAAGGGCGTGAAGGAAGCTTTGAGTAAAGGCGTTTTGGCTGGTTACCCAATTACCGACATTGAAGCGACGCTTTACGATGGGTCATTCCACGAAGTTGATTCTTCGGAAATCGCTTTTAAAATTGCGGGTGCCATGGCCTTACAGGAAGCGACTAAAAGGGCCAAACCGATAATTCTGGAGCCGACAATGAAAATTCAGGTCATTACGCCATTGGAATTTTTGGGCGACGTGACGGGCGATTTGAATGCCAAGCGCGGTCGGATAGAGTCCATAGACGACAGGCTTAACGTTAAAGTAATTGACGCCAAGGTGCCGCTGGCTGAAATGTTCGGTTATGCGACTAAATTGCGCTCAATGACTCAGGGCAGAGGCACCTTCTCAATGGAATTTGACCATTATGAAGAGGTACCGAAAAGCATTGAACAAATGATTATTGAAGGAAAAAAATAAAATTAACCCTACTAATATACTAATCATTACCAATTTTACTAATTAACGATAAAATTAGTAATATTAGTAGAAATTCGTAAATTAGTAGGAGAAGTAATGAATTATACCATTGACGCAACAAATAAATCATTCGGACGACTAGCCAGCGAGATAGCCGTAATTTTGCAAGGGAAAAAGAACCCCGAATATGAACCGCGGCTTGAAGGCGAAGATAGCGTTGTCGTAAAAAACATTTCCAAGGTAAAAATTACCAGCAAAAAACCGGAACAAAAAATTTATTACCGACATACCACCCAGATAGGCCATCTCAAAAAACAGACACTGGAAAAGCTTTTGAGGGAAAAAGGAGAGGCGGAAGTTTTGCGTAAAACCGTTATGGGAATGTTGCCCAAGAATAAATTGAGAGCTAAAAGAATGAAAAGACTAACAATAGAATAGCCGCGATACTAATATGCTAATTCATACTAATGATACTAATATTCGTATAATTCGTATTCATTCGTATATTGGCATCGATTTAGTGAAACGATGAAAAAGACTACCACAACTAAAAAAAGTATAAGAGTGCCGAAAGCCCAAAAGAGAGAAGTTGAGCCGGTTAAAAAAGAGCGTTATTTTGAGGCGGTTGGCCGTCGCAAAAAAGCCATAGCCAGAGTAAGACTTTATACCAAGAAAACAGGCGTGGAAATTAACGGCCAGGATTTTCAGAAGTATTTTCCAACCACCTCTCTTCAAAAAAAGACTTACGCGCCCTTGGAAAAGATGAAGATTTCCGATAAGCTGGGAGCGGTTGTTAAAGCAAAAGGCGGAGGTATCAATGCTCAAGCCGAAGCCATTAGTTTGGGTATTGCCCGGGCTTTAACGAAGTTTAATCCTGATTTCAAAAAACGGTTGCGCCGCTTTGGCCATTTGACCCGTGATCCAAGAATGGTGGAGCGCAAAAAATACGGCTTAAAAAAAGCAAGGAGAGCACCTCAGTGGAAGAAGAGGTAAAAATTGTTCTAATTGTTTTAATGTTCTAATTGTTGTATTTTATTAAAAACAACTATAACAAGCAAAGCGATATAACAATTACAGCGCAAACAACATTTAAAGTGGTTTCTTCTAAATTCATCCTCGGTCTCTTAATTTTTATTTTAGGCGTTCACGTTCTTGCTTCTGTTTTTCATTGGTACTGGACTTTTCCTTGGTTTGATATGCCGATGCATTTTCTCGGCGGCCTTTGGCTGGCCATGGTTTATTTTTGGCTTAAGGTGCGGACTAACGCAAACCGAACGCAGAATAACGCAGACGGTACGCATGGGTCCATTTTGTTAACGGTTATCGGCTGTTTGTCTTTTGTTGCCCTCATCGGCGTGCTCTGGGAATTTTTTGAATTTTTCTGCGATGTTTTTATCGCGGCTAAGGGCTACGTGGAGGTTGCCCAAAGAAGTAGTGGCGATACAATGGCAGATTTGTTTTTTGACCTGCTCGGTGGATTAGTGTTTTTAATTATTTATAAATTTTATATTTACAGAAAATCTAATCCAAAGTAGAATTTAGGTAATGAAGTCATTGTTGACCGAAAAAAGCTT
>CAZAUC010000004.1:7256-27811 GCA_964488305.1 uncultured Candidatus Saccharibacteria bacterium | reverse complement strand
TTACGACACCAACGGCAGAATTTTTTCAATTCCAGCTTCTTTTCCAATGTTTTTTTCTTGCGGGTATAATAATTTATCCGTTTACAATCCGAACATCTTAATTTTATTAAATTTTCGCTGAATTTTGATTTCATAAATCTACTAATTACTAATTTATTACGAATATACTAATAATATTAAATATTTTACTATGCCTTATTACCGCCCGCCAGAGGCGGGGCACTGAATTTCGCTATAAAATTTTCTTCATTTATTACTTGAAAATTTTAGCGGAATTCGTGTGGGCGTTGGAGGGATTGAACCTCCGACCTTTTCGATGTCAACGAAACGCTCTACCACTGAGCTAAACGCCCGCGAAAATTATTTGAGCGTAGCGAAATTATAATTTTCTACATCTTTAATTTAAAAATTTAGACAAAATTCGTGAGCCAGAGGGGAGAATTGAACTCCCGACCTCTTTCTTACCAAGAAAGCGTTCTACCACTGAACTACTCTGGCATTCCTATTTTACCTGAGTCCCGACGCTCCGACCAACGCGTCGGAGGTCGGGACCCCGACCGCTTTGCGCGTCGGGGCTACATCGGCGATCTGGGTCCGTTTAGTCGGAGCCGGAGAGAGGAGTCGAACCCCCAACCTTCACTTTACAAAAGTGCTGCTCTGCCATTGAGCTACTCCGGCAAAGTGTGCGCAGGGAGGGATTCGAACCCCCGTAGCCATGAGGCGCCTGATTTACAGTCAGGTGCAATTGACCGCTCTGCCACCTGCGCAAAACATTAAATTAAATATTCTTGATATTTTTTGTCATCAAGCGATATTACATTCCTTGCCCTTATTTCTTTCCATTTCATCAAATAATGGCGGTTATTAGCCGTATAAACATAAAGATAATCAAAATCATCGTCCTTATATTTTTTGGCATAATTAAAACTTTGATTGCCTCCTGTAATTCGAAGATGGGCTAAATATTTACCCCTAGAACTCTTCCCAGCGTATTTTACCTGAACTTTATTTAATCTCTTTCCGTCATCAAACACCAAGTCATAAGGCCTTCTATCTCCGAGCGGTAATAAAATTTCATAACCGAGAGAAGACAATTTAGCAATGCATTGCGCCACCGCAAATGATCCCTTTTCTTTAGTATTCTTCATAATAACAGCTTATTACACCGCTATTTTATTGTCAAACTACCATTCCTAATTAAGTTTCTGTTTCCCCTTCTCCTTCTTTATGAACCTCATCAAATAAAGTTGGCCTTTCTTCTTTCCCCTTTTGACCGTTGCCGTTTGGTTTGCTTTGTTTAATTTTATCCAGATATTCATTCGTAAGATTATCCAATTTCATCAAAATAAGTTTTGCATTTCTCAGGGCTTTCTCCAAAAAATTACTCAGTATAATATCAAATTTCTCCAGCCGCAAAGAATTTAGCCAATGGTCAAATTTACCTGCTGGTTTTGAAATTTCATCGCCTACTCTGGGAACCGCCCGCGCCATCAGGTAAATTATCGTTCCCAGACTCAGCATTAATGCCATTTGAAGAATAAAGTTGTACATCGCTTCGCTCCACCTACTAATTACTAATTTATTACTAATATACTAATATTACGAATTATTTATTAGTACAATTAGTATTGATTAGTGCATTGGTAGGATATTTTTTATAATTCATACCTGCAGAATCTTTCAATTTGGATGTTTTCTCCCACTTTAGCCACCATTCGTTTGATTAAATCTTCAATCGTCAACGCCTCATCCTTAATATACATTTGTTTCAGTAAATCATCAACGTTTGTCGGCTCCATAGCCGCAATTTGCATAACCAATTCATGCGCTAATTCTTTAAATTCCTTTGACCTGGCAACAAAATCAGTTTCACAGCGAATTTCAAGTAAAACACCCACCCTTTCGTTGTGAATGTAAGATTCCAGCAGTCCGGCGCCGGTCGCCCTCTCTTTTTTGCTTTCGGCTTTTACGATACCCTGCTCGTGAATGATGGAAACGGCTTTGTCAAAATCGCCCCCTGCTTTCTCCATAGCTCTTTTGCATTCCATCACGCCGGCTCCGGTCATTTCACGGAGTTTTTGAATATTGTTAATCATATCGCTAATCAATCACGAATATTTTCGCGAATTATCTCTAATTTAATTCGCGTTTGATTCGGGAGATATCGGTGATTCGAGACTATTCGCGATTCTCTCAATTATCCAGTCAATGCTTGATTTTGCATGGTCGTTGGCGGGAATCGGATAGTTAACCAAATCCGGGTCATCATCACTGTCTAAAATCGCCACAATAGGAAGATTAATTCTTTTTGCTTCTCGAACCGCGGTAGTATGCCCCTTCAATGAGGGGTCAATCATAAAAATAACGTCGGGTAATTTTGTCAGGTTTTCCAAGCCAGTGAACATTTTTTTCATCCGGTGAATGTTGCGGTTAATCACCAATCTTTCTTTTTTGGTGTATTTTTCAAAATCCCCTTTTTCCAAATCAGTCTGAACCTTTTTAAAATATTCAATCCTTTGAGAAACTACTTTAAAATTCGTCAGTAAGCCGCCAATCCATTTTTCATTAATGCGAGAGAAATTGAATTTTTCAGCCAAATTTTCTATCGCCTCTTTGGCCGCCGGCTGGGTGGCAACGAGCAAGATTGACTTTCCTTCTTTCATCTGCTTTCCCATAAATTCAACCGCCGACTCCAAAGCCGAAAGGGTTTGTTCTAAATCAATTATTTCAAGGTCATTGCGGTTGGTATGGATATATCTTTTGAACTTGGGATTGGTTTTAGATTTTTTGTGACCGTACATTAAACCAGCCTCCATCATTTCACGCAAAGTTGACAAATCAACCTCATTTACCGGTTCAGCAATTAATTCCTGCCCCTGCTGTTCTTGTTGTAAATCTTGGTTTTCTGCCATTTTTATTTAAATTTCCTGCTTCACTAAAGGTGGAGCAGGAAATTTTATTATAAAACTGAGCACCCCGCTCTTTCTGACGTTTTTTATAGAAAGGGCGGGGTAAAGGTTTTGTTTCTCCCGCTTAGTGGGAAAAAAAGCCCTTTAATTCGCGACGAATCGCGATTTATAAATTATACAAAAACAGGTAAAAAAATCAATATCTCTATTTTTACTGTCTTTTCCGCCACTCTTCAATTTTTTTATGGTTACCGGAAAGCAAAACTTTCGGCGCAGGATATTTTTTACTCTTATAAACAAAAACTTCCGGCCTGGTATAAGCGGCCACGCCGATGCCGAACCGCTTTTCCTCAAGCGATTCCTGTTTGCCCAAAACGCCGGGAATCTGCCGTGAAACGCCGTCAATTAAAACCATTGCCGGTAATTCGCCGCCGGTTAAAACATAAGGACCAATGGATAGTTCCTGAAGCCCGAAACCTGAAGCTTGAAGCACCTTTTTAGTTCTTGCGTCAATTCCTTCATAGCGGCCGCAAATTAAAACCAATTGGTCGTAATTTCTCGCCAATTGAGCAGCAATTTTATTGTTAAATTGTTTGCCGGTCGGCGCAAATAAAATTACTTTAGTTTTTAGTTTTTGGTTTGACCCTCCGGGGACTTGCTTCGCAACAGTAGTTTTTAGTTTTGCAAATTCAACTGCCCGAACAATAGGTTGAATTTGCATGACCATTCCCGCTCCTCCGCCGTAAGGCTTGTCGTCCACTTTGGAATATTTTCTTTTCTGCGTGGTTCCGCGTTTAGTCCGCGTGAGTCTGCGGCCATCGGCAAAGTCGCGGAGGTTATGAATTTTAATCTGAACTAGTTTTTTGGCTTGCGCCCGCTTCAAAATTGACTCGTTAAGATAAGAGTTGAAAATATTGGGGAATATAGTGATTATGTCAAATCTCATAATATTAATTAAAATATTAAAACAAAAAGACGCTTGAATCAAACGCCTTTTTGCCTTGATTATCTAAGATATTTATAACTTAAGGTCTTCAACTGCTTTATCAGCAAATCCTCTATCTCCTCTGGTTGAACCTTCCGGCTCAATAATCTTAAGATTGACTCGGGCATTATTCTTGATACCCACTATTCTAAGGAGCGAGCGGATAGCTTGAGCAGTTGACCCTTTCTTGCCTACTATCTGACCCATATCCAAAGGGTTGACTTTCAGGCTAAGAAGGACTCCCATCTCGTCTACTTTGCGGTCAACCTTCACGTCTTCAGGATGATCCACAATGGATTTAACGAGAAATTCAAGGAATTGTTCATCTCTTGCTTCCATAATTCTATTTCTTTAATTTCTTTCCTTCGACCTTTTATTATTTAACTGTAATAATAACAAATTATTTTTCTTCTGTCAACGCAGGCGGCTTCTCTTTTTGCTCTGTGGGTTCTTCTACGGGAGTCGTATCCTCTACTTTATTTTCTTTTTGGGCATCGGCTTCCACGACTTCTTCTTTTTCCTGTTTTTGTTCTGATTTATTTTCTTTGACTGGTTCCTCCGGCTTTTTCTTTTCTTTTGCTTTGGCGTGCACGGCCTTTTTGGGCCCTTTAAGTAAACCTGCTTTTACCAATAAATTATGAACTGTATCGGTCGGCTGGGCGCCGTTTTTCAACCAATGCTCTATTCGTTCGTTTTTAACGTTGAACTCGTTCGTCCTTGGGTTCATCCAGCCGACGTCTTCAACGTAGCGGCCGTCCAGTTTTGACCGCTTTTCCACTATGATAATTCTGAACGATGCCTGGTGTTTTTTACCTACTCTTTTTAGTTTAATTGCGAGCATAATTTAAATAATTAACGCGTAGCGACGGGCATAATGATAACAAGTTCTCGTTCAGGGGTCAATAAGCTCACATCCACTTTTCTTTAATGAAGATGACCACCAATATTGCAATAATCAAGACGGTAAAAACCAATATGCCAAAAAAAGCCAGCGGAGAATCTCCAAGAGGCAGACGCACGTTCATGCCGTAAAAGCTGGCAATAATGGTGGGAATTGAAAATATAATTGTCAGGGCCGTCAAGAGCTTGATAACTCTGTTCAAGCGGTTGGTCAAAATGACATCATAAGCGCTTCTGATATTGGTAATGTTTTCCAAATTACTCTTACAAGTCCTGATAAGTTGGTCATTATCAAGCAATAAATCTTCTATTAAATCTTTATCTTCTTTGTAAAATTTGAGGGATTTCCCGGACAAAAGATTGTCCAAAACGTATCTGGTCGGCGAAAGCGACCCCATAAAACTGTTCAGCACTATTTCAAAATCCACAAATTTTAATATATCCTTATTGCTTATCTTTTCGGGATAGACGCTTACCATCCGGACGCCTTTATTGATAACTGTCAGCAATTTATTGTAGAGCGAATCAACCCGGGAAAAAATCATCAGTAATAATTTGGTTTTTTGCGTTGTATAAAAATTCGGTTTCTGAGAAATGAAATCTTCCAAAAACGGCAATGGTTTTTCTGAAACGGTCATAAAGTAGTCTGAGCCAATCACCAGCAGAAAAGGAAAAGTGGATACCTTGCCGTCTTCCTCCCTAAACGGAACCCTGATGAAAACGTAAACACTGCCATTTTCCGTTTCCATTCTCGGAACCTCGTAAGGGTCAAAGACGTCGTTCAAGAGATTCTTTTCCAAATCAAAATCCGCGGAAATCCGCTTTAATTCTTCCTCTGTGGGGTTCTCCACGTAAACCCAACACCCTACCTGAAATTTGGGCAAAACCTTCATCTCCGGCTCTTTAATTGTCCTTTTATAAAACGTAATCATTGATGGATTTGAGAATTTAACTCTTATTTAAAATATTACCGATTTTGCCTTCTAATTTCAAGGAAAGAATTTTAGAGGTGCCGTCTTCTCCTGTCGTAACGCCGTAAAGAATGTCAGCCGCTTCCATTACCGCCCGGTTGTGGGTAACCACGATAAATTGCGTCTTTTTGGAAAATTCCTTGATTAAATCGGCAAATCTTTTGGAGTTATTTTCGTCCAAGGCGGCGTCAATTTCATCCAAAACCAAAAAAGGCGGCGGGCTGATTGAAATCAGGGCAAAAAGAGCGGCAATGGAGACCAAACTTCTTTCGCCGCCTGAAAGCATTTCCAAGCTGCTGACTTTCTTTTTTGGCAAACTCAAATTGATTTCAACGCCCGTTGATTTTTCTTTTTCTTCAGCCTCTTCAACGTCATCACCCGGAGTTGCCGCCGTATCGTCCCCTTCTTCAATTTCCGCATCAACCTCTCTTTTCTTTATTTTCTGTTCTTTTAATTTAAGCTTTGCGCGACCGCCGTTAAACATTAGGCGGAAAAACTTATTGAATTCTTCGTTAATTAAAGATAAAGAGTTGTTAAATTCAACATGAATTTTCTCGTTTAATTCCTTAATGAGATTTTTCAAATCAGTAATTGCCTTGTTTAAATCCTCCGACTGGCTTGTTAAGAAATTGTAATGATTTTCCACCTCCTGCGCTTCTTTAATTAAAGATTCGTCAATTTCACCGATGGCGGCCAGCTCGCTTCTAAGCTTGAACATTCGTTTTTCAACGTCGTCAAAACTTTCTGCGTTTGTCTGCGTCAAGTCTGCGTCAATCTGCGAGAAATTTAAATCTTTTATATTTCTACCAATTTGTCTTAACTGATTTTCCAGGTCCTGAAATTTCAAATTCAGCCTTTCTTCTTCAAAGAGAATTTTGTTTTTCTTCTCTTCTAATTCTCTCAATTCTTTTCTTTTGGATTCAGTCAGCTCAAATGTTTTTTGAAAATTCCTGTTAAACGTTTCCAAGCCGGAAGTGATATCGGCTTCTTTTTTTTCCAGAATTTCCAGTTCTTTTTCTATGGCGTTAAATTTATCAGTCAAATCATTTTTCGCTTTTTCCAGCTCTGATAATTCTTTTGTCTTGGAATCCTTGAGTTCGCTGCGACTTAAAAAATTATTGATTCTATCAACTAATTGTTTGATGGAAACTTTTAATTTTTCCAAACTTGAATGGTCTAAAACGCCTTCAAGGCCCTGTCTAATTTCGTTAACCAGGTCAAATAACTCTTCGTTTTTAAAACCCTTGTTTTCTTCGCCGCCGGCGGCGAACAATTCCAGCTTAGCTTCTAAGCGGCCGAGTTCTTTCTGAATCTGCGAACGCTGGTCTGATAATTTTTGCTGTTCCTGCTTGATTTCTTTCATCTGACGATACTCCTGCGGCTGTGATTCTATCTCTTTAAGTTTTGATTCCAAAACTTTTACCTCTTTAAGTTTCTCGCCAATCTCTTGTTCTAAACGCGCAAGGACCGGTTTGGTTTCGGTCCGACCCTTGTTAATTTCATTTAATTTATGAGAAAAGTAATTTTTTTCAAGTTGCGATAATTCCTCCTGAAGACCGATGCGCTTCGCCCATTTATTCGTCTGGCGTTTAAGCATCCGAAGACGCGGCGCCACCTCTTCAATCATCGCTTCGGCTTTTTCCAAATTAAAAGAAGTGTTTTTTAATTTCCTTTCAGCTTCTGTTTTTTTAATTTGGTATTCGCGAAGCCCCAGAATTTCTTCAATCATTGTCCGGCGTTCTTCGGGCGATGCCTTAACGAATAAATCACTGTCTCCTTGATTGATAATCGTCAATCCTTTCGTGCCGAGACGCGAACGGCTGAAAAAATCAATTACGTCTTTGAGCCGCACCTCGTCTTTATTGAGAAAATAATTGGAAATGCTGTCCCGGCCGACCCGTCTGGTAATTACCACTTCTTTAAAATCAACCGGGAAAAAGCCGGAATTATTGTCAAAATAAAGACCCGCCTGGGCCACGCTCACTCGCGGCTTTTTGGGCGTGCCGTTAAAAATCAGGTCTTCGGCCTTGGCACTTCTTAAATTTTTCGCTTCGCGCTCGCCTAAAAGCCACCGGATGGCGTCTATTAAATTTGATTTGCCGGCGCCGTTCGGTCCGACAATCGCCGTAATGCCCGGCGGGAATTCCAAAACCGTCTTCTGAGCAAAGGATTTAAAACCGTTAAGTTCAAGAGATTTTAAGAACATAAAATCGCCAATTAATCTCCAATTTCATCCCGAATTATCTCGAATTTTTATTAGCGATTATTAGAGATAATATTCGGGATTGATTAGAGATTTTCTAACGCATTCTTGGCCGCTTCGGTTTCCGCTTCCTGCTTGGAATATCCCTCGCCTTCAGCCATCAATTTTTCTCCGAAATAAACTCCCATTTTAAATATCTTTTTGTGGTCAGGCCCCCACTCTTCAAGCAGTTGGTAAGTCGGCGTCAGTTTAAATTTTTCCTGAACTATTTCCTGAAGATGGCTTTTTGAATCTTTATAAAGTTCGCTTTCAATGATGTTTTTTAGGTAGGGATTAATGACAAATTGCTCAATCATTTTTTTTGCTTCCTGATAATCGCCGTCCAGATAAATCGCGCCGATTAATGCTTCCATTGCGTTAGCCAGAATCACTTCTCTTGCCCGGCCCTTATCTTTGGCTTCTCCGCGGGATAACAATATGAAATTTTCCAGTTTTAAATCGTGCGCCACCTTGGCCATTGTCTGGTAATTGACCAAAGCCGCTCGTAAGCTGGTTAAGTGCCCTTCCGGATATTGAGGAAATCGGCTAAACAAATTTTCGGTGACTGCCAATTCCAAAACAGCGTCTCCTAAAAACTCCAGGCGCTCGTTATGGGGCGTTCCCCAAGCAGGATTTTCGTTAAGGTAAGAACGATGAGTCAAAGCCTCTTTAAGGAAGGCTTTATTTTTGAATTTAATGCCGAGTTTTTGCTCTAATTTGGCTGTATCCGGGTTCACAATCTTTTATGGAGCATGAAGCATGAAACCCGAAACACAAAATGTTCTATGTTTCAAGTTACAAGTTTCATGACGTTATACTCTTCTCGTTTTTGGCGGTCTTGGTCCGTTATGAGGAACAGGCGTCACGTCTTTAATTGACAAGATATTAAAACCCTGATTGGCCAATGAACGAATGGCTGAATCGCGGCCACTGCCGACGCCTTTGACGATAATATCAAGATTAACAAACCCTGCTTTCTTCATTTTTTCGGCCACAACGGCCACTACTTTTGAAGCGGCGAAAGGCGTGGACTTTTTTGGTCCGGAAAACCCCAAAGAGCCGGCCGAAGACCAGGCAAAGACATTACCCGTTTTATCCGTAACAGTCAGAACGGTATTATTATAAGTAGCATTGATGTAAACCCGGCCGCCCTCTATTTTTTTGCTACTGGGGCCTTTTGCGCTGGTCGCCTTACTAATCAAAGTTTCCGATTTTTCCTTTTCTTTTAAAATCTCTTCTTCTGTTTTTTTTATTATTTTTTTCTTCCCCATAATATTCCCTACTAATTTACGAATTGCTACTAATTTTACGAATTAAATTAGTAATATTCGTAATGATTGGTATATTGGTAGGATTTATGTCTTTTCCAGTTTTCTCTTGCCGCTGCCGACAGTTTTTCTAACGTTCCCCCGCACGGTCCGGGAATTAGTTTTCGTTCTCTGCCCTCTTGCCGGCAATTTTTTTAAATGCCTTATTCCGCGGTACGACTGGATTTCTTTAAGCCGGGAAACGTTTTGCCTGATTGTCTGGCGCAATTCACCTTCAATTTTGTAACTTTTTTCAATCACGTTTTTTAAGCGGTTCATTTCATCCGAGGTTAAATCTTTCGCTTTTTTATTAAAATCAATCTTCGCTTCTTTCAGAATTTTACCCGCTAAATGACGTCCGACGCCGTAAATATAAGTCAGCGCTATTTCAATGCGTTTGTTATCCGGAATATTTATACCAAGTAATCGCATACATTAAACTTCTCACGAAACCTTTGGGTTAAGTATATCTCTACCTTTTCTCTATGTTTATCTTTATGGCCATGAGATAAAGATTGAGAAAAATTGATACAAACTCGCTTACGGCTTGCGAGAAAAATTGTTATCCTTGTCTCTGTTTGTGTTTCGGGTTTTTTTTGCAAATAACGTAAACTTTCCCCCGCCTTCTGACGATTTTGCAATTCTTACAGATTTTTTTAACGGATGAACGTACCTTCATCGCTTCGCTTAATCGATGCCAATATACGAATGAATACTAATAATACGAATATATTTACGTCTTTTTACATTAGTATAATTCGTATGAATTAGTATATTAGCATCGCGCTTATAGCCTACGAACTATCCTGCCTCTTCTTCCGTCAGGGCTTACTTCCACCAGCACTCTGTCTCCCGGCAAAATCTTAATGTGGTATATTCTCATTTTGCCGGAAGTGTAAGCAAGAATCTCCTCGTTATCCGAGATTTTGACTTTAAAAGTGGCAGAGGGCAGGGCCTCCATCACGATTCCTTCAACCGGCTTCTGTTTATTCTTATCAGACATATAGTATAACAAAATATTAATCTATCTTAAAAATAAAGTCAACTGAATTTGCGGAACTTGACTTATTTTTGACACCTTGCTATAATTATGGCGTAGCTTTGGAAGCTATACTGGTCTTTTAAAATATAAGGATAGAGAAAAATAAAAGGAAGGGAGAGAAATATGACAAAGAAGAGGGATTTTAAGAAGATAGTTAAGAAGGTATTGATTGCAGCGTTGGTTGTCACTCTATATTCTAATATAGGGTGGGTAGTCGGAAATTATTATCGCTATAATGTGCTAACAGTTAAGCCGCAAGACTTAACAACTCTTGGCAGGGTCGCTGCTGGTGGATGGGCGTTTAGCAGCAACCACACTTTTTTCCTAAGAGATGGGTTAAATATATGGCTTTGCGCCAATATTGCCTACGGTGCTGCTTGGCCCCTGGGTCTTTTCCTTGTTGTCGTTTCGTGGCTTGTCTATGGTTTATACTACGTCGGCGATGGAATCGTTTACGCCGTGTATTACGCCGGCTGGTTCATTTTTGCCGGCGGGGGTGCCAAGCTACTTGGATTAGTTTCACATTAATTTCTTCTTATCATAACGTAAAAGGCGTGGTGATTCACCTCGCCTTTTTTATTTCCAATTTTATCATCTTTTGGGTTGAACTATTTTTCTTTGAACGATTGTTGAAGACCTCATTATAAATAAACGAGGTTGAGCACAAATTTTCCGTTCACAAAAATTTGGTCGGAGCCGAGCGACGGGAACCGAATTTTTGTCGGAAAATTAAGTGAAACGAGTATTATTTATTGAGGTCTGAAATTTAGTGAAAAGAAAGATAGTTTAATTCCCTACTCCAATTCTACCTTTATCCTGTTTAAATTATCCGGTGAGCGTTTGACCCAGAATGGCCAAAAAGAAATCGTGATTTTTTGGATGTTGGGCAAAGAAGATATTAAAACCCTCAAATCCTGTTCGCTTTTATTGGCGGCTTGCTGTCGGAACCAGTCTGTATCAACCGGCTCCTCAAAAGAACCCTGAAAATCAACGGCAAACGAAATTTCTCCCTGTTTGAAATCGCTCCTCCCGGCTCCGTACTCCAATTCAGAAGTTTTCATCCTGAAACTATCCCCTAATTTCGCTTTGGCGGTTTCTTCCATTAAATTTTTCACGTCTGATTCTTTAAAAGCGATGACTGTCAATTGGGCTTCAGAAAAAACGTTAAAATTACTATTTTCATCCGTCTGCGGATTTATTTCCTGTTTCAAAAGATTGAATTGCCTAGCACCCTCAATTATTTTGAAATCAATCGGTATCTGGACCGCCAATAAAGACATAATGTAATCCTGAAGGTCGCTGGCGGCCCTCGTCTTGGCCTTTTTGATGTCATTGTCGGTCGGGTAAGCGACTTCGCCGATAAAACCGCCGGTCATTGCTGATTTTGATTCAGCGTAAAAACCCTGATATTTCGCCGAACCCTGAAAACCGGGTATGGAGAAATGGCTGACCGCCCCGATATTGTAATCCGGCCCTGCCTTGTCGGCGACCACGGTCGCTTCAATGCTTGAAGGAACGATTTTGCCCTCCACTATTTTTGCGCCCGGCACGACGATTTTTTCGGTCAAACGAAAAACTTTTCCATCCGGCGCGGCAAAACGAGTGGTTGCCACCAATGGCTGGGAGTCAGAACTGTAAGCGTTGTAAATGGTAATCTTCCCGCTCGCCTTCTGTTCCACCATCTTTTTGCCGGTGGCCGCAAAAGAAGCCGTAAAGTTCTTGGTCAAAGAGAAAGTTTCGGCCGGTATTTGTTTTTCAACAACGCCAATTTGCGCAATGTTCTTATTCGCCGTTATTGATTCCATATAATTCCACTCTGTTTTCTTGGTGGTAATTTTTATGTCCGTTCTTGGCAGAAATTCAAGCGCCGAATAAAGCAGTGCCGCCAGCAAAACGACTATTGACGCAGTTAAGACGCAGGCTTTAATCTTTAACTTTCTTATTCTAAATCTCCTTCTTGTTTTTTCTTCTTTTTTAAACTGCCTTTCTTCTTTTTTTTCAAACTGCTCAATTTCTTTGTCCAGTTTTTTAATCCTTTCTTCCACGGCAATGATTTTCGGCTCTGGTTTCTTATCTTTTAACGGCTTTATCTCCGGCTCTTTTGATTTTACGGGAACTCGCCGACTAATGTCGGTCATTCTCCTTCTTCTTTGTTTTGATGAAGGCTTCTTTAGCATTGTTTTATGTTTTAGGATTCTAGTTCCGTATTATTTTAATAAAAATTAGGTCTAATTTCAACTGTTAATTATTCCAAGATTGCCTTAACCCGTCTGACGCCGCTGGACGAAGCCTCTTCTTTAATTATTTTAAAATGGCCTAATTCGCCGGTTCTCTGGACGTGCGGGCCAGCGCAAATTTCCTTGGAAAAAGCTTTTGGTTTGCCCATCGTATAAACCTTAACTTTATCCGCGTATTTGGCCTCAAAAACGCCCATCGCACCTTGCTTTTTCGCCTCCTCCAAATCCATTTCTTCCATTTTTACCGGCAAATCTTCTTTGATTTTTTCATTAACCAAATCTTCAACTTGTTTGATTTGCTCACTGCTTAATTTTTGCGGATGCGAAAAGTCAAAACGCAAACGCTCACTGGTAATATTTGAACCTTTTTGGAGTACCTGACCGCCTAAAACTTGTCGTAGAGCAGCCAAAAGTAAATGCGTAGCCGTGTGATATTTAGTGGCCTGTTGGCCCGTATCAGCTAAACCTGATTTAAACATCCCAGCCGAAGCAGTCCGGGAAAGTTCCTGGTGTTTTTTTAATTCTTCTTCAAATTCTTCTCGTTTTAAATCTTTAGCCTTTTCTCTTCCTTTCTCCTTTATTATCTCAAAGGGTATGCCAAAAGTTTCATACAGTCTAAAAGCCGCAACACCATCAAGAAATTTAATTTTTTCTAATTCCCTCAGTCCCGCGCCGATAGATTTCATAAGCTGAACGTACTCTTGTTTATAAACTTCTTTAATGATTTTATAATCTAAATTTGGATAAATATTTACGTAATTATTAATCACTAATTCTAATATATCTTCGGGTGAGGTTTTTATATTTTTGTCATACGCATAAACAATAACTCGCCTCATTAACCGTCTTAAAACATATCCCCTCTCTTTATTGGATGGACGAATTCCATCAGCAGCCAAAAAAACAATACCGCGAGAATGGTCAGCGATTATTCTTTTTGTTTTTTCCGGTAAATCTTTATAAAGCGCCTCTATAATAAAATTAAACAAATCCGTCTCAAAAACGTTATTTTTCCCTTGCGCCACCATTGCCAAACGCTCCAAGCCCATTCCCGTGTCCACGCCCGGCTTTTCTAATTTCGTAAATTTACCTTCTTTGGTTCGGTAATATTCATTAAAGACGATATTCCAGATTTCAACGCCGTTCACGTAAATTTCCGTTGTGGGGCCGCAAGGACCTTCGTCGCCGGTTGGTCCCCAAAAATTATCTTCTTTACCCGCTTTTTTTATTTCAATTCTGGCATCAATCTCTTTCCAAATTTTTTCCGATCCCTCATCGGCCGGAATCTTATTTTCTTTGTCTCCACCGAAAACGCTGACGTAATCAATCTCCAAACCCAGTTCCTGCGTAATAAATTCATAGGCATATTTAATCGCCTCCTCTTTGAAATAACCGCCAAATGAAAAATTACCCAGCATTTCAAAGAACGTCAGGTGCGATTCGTCGCCCACCTCATCAATGTCTGAAGTTCTAAAACATTTTTGGATAGAAACTACATTATCGCCGTACGGGGACTTTTCATTGGTGTAATAGGACTTAAACTGCTGCATACCAGCCGTGGTTAAAAGGACCGACGGGTCATCGGGAATCAAAGAAGAAGAAGGGACAATCGTATGCCCCTTCTTTTTGAAAAATTCCAAGAATAATTGGCGGATTCTTTCTGCGGACATTATTACTGAGCGTTGATTTTTCCTTTGACTTCCTGAATTTTTTGTTGAATTCTTTCTCTTAAAATGGTCGTCGTTGCGACCTTCTCTATGTTTTGTAATTTATTTTCAACGTTTTGAATCAAGCTGTCTTTTAATTCCCGCAGCTCTTGCACTTGTTCCGGCAATTTTTCTTCAAGCTTATCAAGTATTTCAACTGCCCGCAGTTCATTAAGCGGATTGTCGGAAATACTTTCCGCTCTTTCTCTTAACCTTTCTTCAAAAGTAGCCATATTTTCAATTCGCTGCGGTATTTCGCTGACCACTTCGTCTATTTTTTCCTGTCCGGCTTCTATTTTTTCCCTTAATTCCGCCTGCTCCTCAAATCTGACTTTCAATCCGTCAAAAAGTTCTTCGTGTTGGATTGAACGGTCAATTAAATTATTCATTAACTCGTCAACTTTGAGATTTTCACTCGTCTGCTTTAATTGTTGCAATTGCTCCTTTAATCGCTCCATATTTTGTTGATAATTGTCCAGCGCCTTGCTAATCGCTTCGGTTTTGGAAGGCGTTGTCTCCTCCATCTTTTGGATTTCCGCGGCCCGTTCATTGGCTTCTTTCAATTCCAACGCGGCTTCTTTTACCGGGTCAAAAGTGAAAACCCTGGTTAACGTCCTCCTCCATTCTTTTAAGAAATAGAAAGGGCTGCTGGGTAAAATACCGGGATTTTCCACGTCTAAATCCACGTTTTCAACTACGCTGGTTGTCGCCTGACTAGCGCTAGTTTGTTCCTGAGCTAAAATCAAAGCGGTCGTTGCCCAAAAACCAATCGCCAATAACGATACTAAAACTATTATTTTATTCATAAAATAATAACAATGTTTAACATTAAGACCTTTACTATATGATACTATAAAAATTCAAAATGTAAAATGTTGAAATTTTTAAATCTCTTTGCCGCAGGCAAATACCTGAATTTTACATTTTGATTTTTAAATTTTGATTTTCCTAGTATTCTTCCAGGGCTTTTGATTTCTGATGAATTTTTATCTTAGCCAATGCTTTGGCCTCAATCTGACGGATTCTTTCACGGGTCACGCCGAATTTCACACCCACTTCTTCCAGGGTATGAGTGATGCCGTCTTCCAAACCAAAACGCAACTTCAAAATTTCCTGCTCGCGAGGCGTCAAATCAACTAAAATTTCCTCAATTTTGTTTTTAAGTAAAGAGTGAGCCGCCAATTGGGCCGGTGTCAAACTTTTCTCATCTTTAATGAATTCTGACAGGGCGGAGTCCTCATCTTCTTCTCCTACCGGCGCTTCCAAAGAAAGTACTTCCTGAGAAATTTTTTGGATATGACGGACTTTTTCCACGCTTGTCCCTATCTCAATGGCAATTTCCTCGGCTAATGGTTCGCGTCCAAGTTCCTGCGCCAGCTTCCTTTTCGTCTGGGTGTATTTTGAAATGGTTTCAACCATATGAACCGGAATGCGAATTGTCCGCGACTGGTCCGCCAGCGCCCTGGTAATCGCTTGCCTAATCCACCAAGTGGCGTAAGTGGAAAATTTAAATCCCTTGCGGTAGTCAAACTTATCAACCGCCCGGGAAAGCCCGATGTTTCCTTCCTGAATCAAATCCAAAATGTTAAGGTTGGGGGTGCGATGGACGTAGCGTTTGGCAATTGAAACAACCAGACGCAAATTCGCCCGGATAAGCTGCTGCCTGGCTTCTTCGTCGCCTTTTTCTCCTCTTTTGGCCAAATCTTTTTCTTCAGCAGCGGTTAAAAGCGGAGTTTTTCCTATTTCCTTAAGATACATTTGAACCGCATCAGGCAAACCGATTTCTTCAACTTTTGAAGCCTCTTTAAGTTCTTTTTCGCTGATGTCCGACTTGTCTTCAAATTCTATTAATTGACTGGTTTCAATAACCTTGATATTTGCTTTCTCTAAGCGGTCGTAAATTTCTTCCAAAAAGAAAACGTCGTTTTCAATACGGGGAAAATGGGAAAGGATTTCCGTATCGGTAACAAATCCCCGCGGTCTTCCCGTTTTAATTATTTCATTAATCAGTGATTCATCAAATTTGAATTTTCTGGTTTTACCGGGCAATTTTGACCGGACTCGTCCGGTTTTCTTAATTCCTTTCTTGCTTTGCTTGGCTTTCTTTCTTTTTATTGCTTTTTTAAGTTGTTTCCCTGCGCGTTTTTTCTTCGGCTTAACGCGCTTGATTTTTTTCCTTTTTTTTCCTTTCATACCCAGTAGTAGACCCGCGATGGTAATTTATTAATTTAACCGATCTCGGGTTGTTTTAAAAAATTGATTAATAACTATTTCTTGTTAATATACCAGCAGTGGTAAATAAATTAAGGTTAAATTTATCGCGGATTCACTACTGGGCATGGCCTTTAGATATTTTGAATTGATTTTGAAATTTCACTGAATTCTTTTAATACCGAACTGATTTTCATTTCGTCACCCGCCTCTTCTGCTTCCTTTATTAAATGCGCCAGCCCGTTTCTCTTCTCCCTCAAATACTCCATTCTAAGCTGATAAAGCAGTTCGTCAAATTCTTCCTCCAGTTTCTCCTCGCCGAGCGTGGAGGACTCAAAAGAAGAACGGAGGGAAATCAGATTTAATAAACTACATAGTTTTTCCTCCAATTCCGCCTCTTTGGCCAAGCTTTCCAAAATTGTTAGATAATCCTGCGGCAAATAATCCAAATAATCATTGATTTTCGCTTTCAGCTCTTCTTTAACAATGACCAAACTAATTAATCGCTGGCAAATCAGCTCCCGACGACTTGCTTGATTGGTTAATTGGCTGATTGGCTGATTGGTTTTTATTTTACTATTAACTAATTCTCCATTTGGCCAATTCCCCAGTTTTATTTGTTCCATTTCTTCAGCCAGGGCTTTTTCCTCAATTTTCGTCTTAAGTGAAAGCTGTTTCAGCCAGTGAGCTCTTTCCACGGCGCTAACCAAATTCTTTATTTTCGCCAGAATAATTCTGATATTCTTCTTTAATTTGCCGACATCGTCCTGGTGGGCGGCGCCTGATATTTGATATTTATTAAAGTAAAATTCCATCGCCGGCTTAGCTTCCCTGACGAGCCCAGACAGCCTCCCGGGCGATTTTTGAACCGCCTCAGCCGGGTCTTTAAATTCGTCCAGCACCAGCAATTTAACGTTAAAATCATTGACGTTAGCCAAGTCAATGGCCCTCTCAGCCGCGTTTAATCCGGCCTCGTCATTATCAAAACAAAAAACCAATTCGTCGGAAAAGCGGCGAATGGTTTTTAAGTGTTCGGGAGTCAAGGCGGTGCCCGATGTGGCGACGGCGTTCTCAATTCCGTCCTGATAAGCCATTAAAAAATCCATCTGGCCCTCAACCAGAACGGCCGTTTTTTGTCTGGCGATATTTCTTTTGGTTTTATGGAGGCCGTACAAAATTCTTGATTTGTTGAAAATTAGCGTCTCCGGCGTATTGACGTATTTTCCCAACTCGGGTTTTAACGATTCCAGCCGGGGAAGAATTCTGCCGGAAAATCCGACCACCTTGCCGAAATGATTACAAAGAGGAAACATTATCCGGCCGCGGAATCTATCAACGTAGCTTCCCCGTTCGGTTTTGAAGTTTAAACCCGCCCTCTCAATGTCTTTAACGCTGTAACCGGACTTAATTAGATAATTATTTAATTCGTCAAATTTATCCGGCGCCAATCCAACCTCAAATTCCTCAATTGTTTCTTTTTTTAATCCCCTACTCTTAAGATAATCCAATGTTTCGGGTGATTGCTCTAACTGCTTCCTAAAAAAAATTTTGGCTGCTTCGTTGATTTCATAAAGAATACCGAATTGCTTTTGGTCAGCCGGACTGATTTTTCTTAATTCCACGCCGGCTCTCTCAGCCAGGATTTTCAGCGCCTCGTAAAATTCCAAATTTTCGTACTTCATCAAAAATTTAAAAATATCGCCCCCTTCGTTACAGGAACCAAAACAATGCCAGGTCTGCCGTTCCGGAGAAACCATAAAAGAAGGCGTTTTTTCTTTATGAAAGGGGCAAAGCGCCTTGAAATTCTTGCCGGCTGGGGTCAAGGGAATATAAGAGCGGATAAATTCTACAATATCCAAGCGGTCTTTAATTTCTTGGATTGGCGAGGTCGTCATCTTGTTGATATTTTACTCTTTTATTTTCGGGGAATCAAAGGGGTTAATTTTTGAGAGTCCGCGTACATCTGGCTGAAAAAATCGGCAGTCGGCATTCTGTAATTTTCCTTGATTATTTCTTTTACCAGAGCGGCGTAAATGTGATGATTGCCGAAACGGTTGATTTTAACCTCAAGGATTTTCTTAGGGTGGTTTATTTGAAATTTTAACTGCTGGCCGTCGGCAACCTTCTTGAAATTCCTGACCCGAAAATCAGCCCCCTCGTCAAAACCGTAAGTGATTACCCGGCTGTGTGAAAATTGAGCCAGATTTCTTATTCTTTCATCGTCAAAATTCAAAATCGCCAGCCCGTTCCACGGCAAACTTTTAATTAACTTTTTATATTCTAAAAAAATTCCGTCAAGATTTTCAAAATTTTCCCGATAAATCATCGTAACCGTGGTGAAAACCGCCGTTTTCGGTTTAACAATGCTTAAAAGATATTTCATATTATCGGGTCGGTCAATTGCCATTTCCAAAACCAGGTATTCTCCCGCCGCCTGATGTCTGGTGACCAAAACTTTTTTTACCGCCTGCCATAAAGTTTTTAACCAACGGAATAAGTTTCCTTCGCCCGAAGGCAAATCTAAAATTGACAAAGGCAAGCCGATTTCGGCGTTGAAATTTTTCGTATTTGCCCGGGCAGAAAATCCCTTTTCTTCCAATTCCTCAACGACTGTTTCCTTAATCCAATGTCGTCCGGTTGTTCCGGCAATGACGATTGTATGCGCTTTAGTTCGCCATAAATAAATCTTCGAACACCATTTTAGTATAAATTGAATTATTTTTTTAGCGACTTCATGCATAATTTTATTTAATTAAAAATTTCTTAATCCTTTCCATCGCCCCGTTAATGTCTTCTTTCCTGCGGCCAAATGACATTCTAACGTGGCTTTCGCCGCTCGGGCCAAAAGCCACTCCGGGCACAACCGCCACGTGGGCTTTTTCCAACAGGTTTAAAGCGAATTTCCAGGAACTCTTTGTTTTTAAAATCTTAGGAAAGACGAAGTACGAACTGTTCGGTTTTTGGTAAGAAAAGAAATCAGAAAGTTCGTCCAAGTGCCGGCAGATTAAATCGCGGCGGCGCTGGTACTCCTGGCGAAATTCTTCCACTTCTTTATCGCTGAAATCCAGGGCAGAGATAGCGGCGTATTGGGAAATCACCGGTGCGCAGGTTACCAATGAATCGTGGATTTTAAGAATTTCTTTGGCGTTTTCCTCATCACTGTGCAGAAATCCTATTCGCCAGCCGGTCATGGCATATGCCTTGGACAGGCTGAAAACGCGAATGACTATTTTCCTTAATTCAGGAATCTGCGCCAGAGAAAAGAAATTTAATCTTTGGACATCCGATGCCCCAAAGTCGTCGTTAATGTTTTGGACATCGGATGTCTTTAATATTGAATCTTCATAAACAAAATCCTTATAAACTTCATCGCTGATAATAACAAATTTTTTCCTGTGAGCCAGTTCGGCAATTTTCAGTAAATCCTCTTTCGGAAAAAAAGTTCCGGTCGGATTGTTCGGATTACACAATAAAATAGCCGCGGTCCTGGAATTAACTTTTCTGACTAATTGTTTGAAATCAATCTGCCAATTTTTGGACTCAATCAGATTAACGAACACCGGCTGGCCGCCGGCCACTTTAACTGCTTCAGGATATGAAGCGTAGCTGGGTGAAAATAAAATCACCTGGTTTTTTTTATTGTTAATGAGGGCAATTAAACTGGCAGTAATCGCTTCAATGGAGCCGGCCGTAACGATAATTTCTTTTTCAAAATCATAATACATCTCTTCCTCGGCCAGTTTTTGTTCAATGGTTTCGCGCAGTTCCGGCAAACCCGGGGTAAGCGAATATTTCGCCACCACTCCCCTTTTTAACGCCTTGATGCTTGCCTTTTTTATAATTTCCGGCGTGTCAAAAGAAGGTACGCCTTGAGCCAGAGAAACCACGTCGGGAATCCTGGCGGCTAAAAGCTCCATCTGTTTTATAGGCGAAACCTTAATGTTTTTGGTACGGAGAAACATTATATCTTTTAATCATCCCTAAGCTAAAATGGTTTGTCAAATGAGAAATAAAAAGCGCCCAGACCGAGTTGGCTGAGCGCACT
>CAZAUC010000004.1:0-7156 GCA_964488305.1 uncultured Candidatus Saccharibacteria bacterium | reverse complement strand
TTCCAATAAGATTTCCGAATTCCTTTATAAATCTATCTTTTGCTTTCTCGTTGAATCTATCCGTAAAAATAATATCAATTTTTCGGCGATTCGCATCCCATCTTCCGGTGTCAAAAGCGGTCTGCAAAACAACTTCATCGTTTCTTTTAATTTCTATTTCCCGTTTCCTAACCATATCCAAAAGAACGTTAATTTTTGGCCTGGCGCTAATTTTGAAAGTAATTTCAGCCGCACGCGAACCACCAAGAACCTCATCCATAATTTGAGTTATCCGTTCTTTTGCCGAACCTCTTTCTTCCCTCCCCTCACCCAAGCTTTTTTCAAAATCGTCAAATGTTAACGGCCTGAGACCGTGGTTATCTTCCGGTTTATCAGCTTTTGAAACTGACTCTTTTTCTTCTGGTCGTTTCTTTGCTTCTTCAAATTTTTGCTCTGGGTCAAACATAATTATTTGGTATGTTTATTGGTGATTTGACGATTTTTGTTATAATTTGAATGTTTGCTTTATTAAATTTCGACTTTTTGTGTCCGCATTATTTCAATAAATTCTCAATAGAAACACCGAGGGCCTTGGCGATTTTCGCTATTTTAGATTAAATGTTTTTTTATAAAGGCACGACCGGAGCCGGATTTCAAATATTTTTCAAATTCAAAAGCTTTATATTTATTTTGAAAATTAACAGAAGTCATTAACTCAATTGGCAATTTACTTTTTGTCGCGGGAACATAACCCTTATTATGTCTTTCTATTCTCCTTTCTAAATTATCCGTACAGCCAGTATATGGTTTTCCATCGGCGCATTTTAATATATAAACGAAATAATTCATAGATGGATCTCTCCTTCGCGATCTACTTGCACGATCTACTTGGCGGACTGCGTCCGCCGTAGCTCGCTTCGGCGAGCGAAGGCGGAGGGTGTGAGATTCGAACTCACGATACCTTTCGGTATACGCGCTTTCCAAGCGCGCGCACTAGACCACTATGCGAACCCTCCCTTATCTATTTTAAACACCCAAACGATATTATTTCAATACCAGAAGAAACGGCCGAGTAATCAGTACGCCCCAAAACAACGCATTTAGCCGAAGCTCTCACGGTTTTTCTCAATCTTCCAAAGACGTCGTATATTCTTGCTAAGACCTGATTTCTCTTGACTATTTCGCCGGGTTTAACGGAAAATCTGACAATGCCCGCAACGGAACTTAATTGTTCCGAATACCTTAATGTCCTGCCCGACATAATCTTTGCCGCTGGATGAACGGGCAGCCGCTTTCTTGATTTTAGCATGCCCATTTTCTTCAAAATATTCATAATCGCCCCGGCTCCGATTTTTACGTTTTTCTCGCTGATTGCATACGCTCCGCCTAATTCCATGCTGATGGCCGGAATTCCCTTTTTAATTAAATTATAAGAAAGGGCGCCTTTTATGTCTTTGTTTTTAACGTCTAAAACAGACAGCAATCCGCTCCATTTGCTGATTTCCCTGGCCTTTTTGCAGGCATCGGTTTTCATAACTTTGCGATTATAATCAATCAGATTAAAAGGAATTGATTTTACCCAATCATTATGAATGTCCAAGACCAAATCTGGTTTTTTCTTCAGGATAACGTTGAAAATCTGACAAGTAATTCTTTCGGGAAGTGAACCGTTTCTTCTGCCGGGGAAGGAGCGGTTTAAGTCGCCTTTTTTAAAATCAACGTAACGGGACAAATTTTTAAAGCCAATGGGGTTCAATAAGGGAAAAGCGTAAATTTTACCATTAAGAAGATTTCTTTCGGCGATTTTAAAAAGTTCCTGAATAATCGCCATGCCGCCGACTTCATCGCCGTGGAGACAAGCGGTTAAAAAAATGACTGGTCCGGGTTTTTTGCTTTCAATTGACAAAAGAGGGAGTCGGCGGGTTGAATCTGGAACGTTTGAGAGATTTATAAAAGAATGTTTAATCATATTTTTAATTCCCTTAATGCCGCAATTCTTTTTTCCGCTGGCGGATGCGTGAGAAACAAACGGCTAAACCAAGAAGATTTTTTTCTTCCTTTAAACGGACTCCCTAACCATAAATGAGCCGTAGTATTATTGGCTGTTCTCATCGGCGTATTATCCGAAGAGATTTTTTCCAAAGCGCCGGCCAAACCTTCGGGATAACGGGTCAGCAAAGCGCCGGAGGTATCGGCCAGAAATTCCCGTTTTCTGGAAATGGCCAGTTGTATCAGCATCGCGCTAATCGGCGCTAAAATTGTCAGAACCACGCCGACCAGCATCAAAACTGCCCCCAACTGACCGCCTTCCCTGTTATTCCTGCCCCTGAAACCTAATATTCTGGAACGTAAAAATATGTCGGATAAAATTGAAATAAATCCGACTAAAACGACGATTACCGTGGAAAACAACATATCTCTATTGCCGATATGTGACAGCTCGTGAGCAATAACACCTTCCAGCTCGCTGCGGTCCAATTTTTGCAAAAGCCCTTCGGTGACGGCTACGACCGCGTGCTTGGGGTTTCGACCAGTAGCGAAAGCATTGGGCTGGGCTTCTCTGACCAGATAAATTTTCGGCATTGGCAAGCCGGCGGTAATGCAAAGATTTTCTACGATATTATAAAGTTCGGGAATATTTTTCTTTTCTACCAATACGGCCCGAGCCATTTTCAAAACGATTTTGTCAGAATACCAGTAAGCAATGACGTTCATCAAAACGCTGAAAATTACCGCGAAATACAAGATTGACGGGTCCCCATAAATTTGACTAAAAACCCAGCCGATGGCAATGACGATAACCAAAAAGAGCGTAAATAACACCCAGGTTTTCCTGATATTTGAAGATTTCTGAGAATATAAAGTCATAGTAATGTTGTAATTGTTATAATTGTTCTATTTGTTGTAATGTTCCCCCTAGTTCTAATTGTTTTTATTAGTTAGAAACTTATCCAAAGAAATCAGTTTAAAATATAATTCCTGAATTAATTTTTGAATTTTATTGTATTCTTCTTGTTTAATATATTTTTGATTTAACGAAATTTCAAAACAAGTCATTACTTCCATTAAAGACCCCAAACTGATTCTAACAAAAGAAGCGAAATTTCTTTTGGTTCGTTTAACACTTCCTTCCGCTATATTCAACGGTACGGAAACCGCCGCCCTTCTCAATTGAGAAGTTAAACAAAATTTTTCTTCGCTAGGAAAATTTTTCGTAATCGTATAAATTTCATTCACCAAATTCATGCCTAATTTCCAAACATCAAGACGATAAAAACTATACTCAACTTTTCCCATAAATTCATTTAGAACAACTAGAACAAGCGAAGAGATAGAACACTTAAAACTTCACTTTCACTGGTTCTTTTTGAGATTGCTCCGTTCCGAAAAATTCTTCTTTTTTGAAGCCGAATATTCCGGCCATCAAATTGGTCGGGAAGGTTGCGGTTTTGGTGTTGTAATCCATCACGTTGCCGTTATAAAATCTTCGGGCTGCCTGAATTTTATTTTCCGTGTCAGCCAATTCTCTCTGTAAATCCAGAAAATTGGCATTTGCTTTCAGTTGCGGATAATTTTCCGAAACCGCAAAAAGGGTTTTTAAGGTATTGGTTAAGGCGTCTTCGGAACGCGCTTTTTCATCTTTGCCTTGAGCTCCCATTGCCCTGGAACGCGCTTCGCTGACTTTTTCAAAAACTCCGGCTTCGTGCTTCATATAACCTTTAACCGTTTCCACTAAATTGGGAATCAAATCGTAACGGCGTTTCAATTGGACGTCAATATCAGACCAGGCCTCACGCACGCGGTATCGCCGGCGCACCAAACTGTTAAAAGTCAAAATCAGCCATAAACCGATGATTACGGCTGCGGCGATGATGATGTTGGTAGAATTGAAATAATTCATTGACATAAATGTTCTAATTGTTGTAGTTGTTCTAATTGTTGTAATTGAAACGATTAAAGCAATTAAAACAAGCGAAGTGATAAAACATTTAGAACCTTACAGCATTATTAAACCTGCGACCTTTCTTCTTTTAGAAATTTTATCATAAAAAAATAGAAATGAAAAAGCCCGCTGGACTGAAACCAACGGGCTTTGTGACTGGCCTACTACGAAAAAATGACTCTTTCCTTGATAGTGTGGACTGTTTTCTCTTGGCCTAGGGCATCGGAAAATGCCTCAATCAATCTCTCTCTTGTTTTTTGAGTTATCTTATGAATAGATAAAGTAAATTTGGCAGGAGAAATTTTAGTTACGCCACCGCTAAACTCAGGGTTAGCAACAGCAACAGAAATCCACTCAAAATTTGGGTTCCGGGAAAATTTCTTCAAAATGGATTCCGTAATATTTCTGCCAAGCCCTGCTTCTAAAAACTTTAAATCACCTGGTTTCTTTATAAAGGCACTGTTGCTACCATATATTTTAATAATCGGCTTTGAAATTCTCGCTTCTAACCTTCCGGGATTAGTTTTGTCTTCTATAATTTCTATAATCGTCTTTTCCATACTTATCCTTTCTTCTTGTGGGAGCACATTAAAGACTCCCGAAGCGACAGTATTAATAAAAGGATCACCGCAATCACCGTAGCGACTATTCCACAAATGACTTTTGGCATAACGCCGATACTTCCAATTATTATGACCGCAATCAGCAAAATAACTATAATCGTAAGTACGAGCATAAACGCCGCCAACCACCATCGTCTTGCTATTTTCTTTACCGTTGCTTTAATTTTTTGAAGCATGGCCATCGTTGAGCAAAAAGAAAACCAGCTTTCCCCTATTATTATAATAGCTGTCTTTTTCATCGGGCACCTCCTTATTTTCTTATTAAAGAATTAATAATACTGTCCGAATAATATTATAAAGTTTAAAATTAGTCAACCAAAAACTCCGCAAATTTTTGCGGAGTTTTTTATGCATTTGAGATTATTCGCGATAAAATTCGCGACTGATTAGCGATATATTAATATTCTTCTCCCATTCCCATTCCGGGCATTCCGCCGGGCATTCCCCCTTTATCTTTCTTCTCGGGCAAATCGGCAATGGCCACGCCGATAGTCAAATAATTTGCCGCTACCGAAACCGCATTGGTAAAAGCAGTTTTAACGACTTTCAAAGGGTCAATAATGCCGGCTTCTTTGAGATTGACGATTTTATTATTTGAAGCGTTAAAACCAAGCCAAGAGTCTTTTGACGGAATCTTTTTATTCTCTAAATCCTTAATAACCGTATTTGCCGATTCGCCGCTGTTTACGACGATGGCGGATAACGGCGCTTCCAGTACTCGCTTTAAAATGGACACTGCAGCTGCAGCTAAAGGACCCTCGCCGCTTTTTATGGCGTCTCCAATTACGCTGACGTTAAATAAGGCAATGCCTCCGCCCGGCACGATTCCCTCTTCCATGGCCGCCCGGGTAGCCGCCACTGAATCCTCCACTCTCTGTTTCAGTTCTTTCTGGGCTGATTCCGTGGGCGCTCCGACTTTAATCACCGCTACGCCGCCGCTAAGCTTACCGAGCCGTTCCTGAAGCTTTTCTTTGTCAAATTCAGAATCAGTCGTTTTAATTTGATTACGGAGCTGGCCGATGCGGCTGTCAATATTTTCTTTGTCTCCTTTGCCGCCGACAATCGTGGTTTTGTCTTTATCGGAAACGACGCGGTGCGCCTGCCCCAAATCGGAAACTTCAACGTTTTCCAGTTTTTTTCCGATGTCTTCGGAAATAAACTGGGCGCCGGTAACAACCGCAATGTCTTCCAGCATTTCTTTCCGGCGATCGCCGAAGCCTGGAGCTTTGACTGCCAAGACGTTAAAGATTCCCCGCAGTTTATTAACCACCAAAGTTGCCAATGCTTCGCCTTCAATCTCCTCGGCCACGATGAATAATTCCTTCTTGCCCATTTTGACGATTTTTTCCAAAAGAGGCAGGAGTTCATTGACCGCAGAAATCTTCTTGTCCGTTACCAAAATGTAAGGGTCTTCAAGCGCCGCTTCCAAGCGCTCCGGATTCGTTATCATATAAGCGGAAATGTAACCGCGGTCAAACTGCAAACCCTCAACGATTTCATAGGAATTGCCGATGCTGTTTGAGTCCTCAACAGTTACCACGCCTTCTTTCTTGATTTTCTCCATCACTTCGGCGATTAACCCGCCTATTTCCGCATCTTTGGCGGCTAAAGTCGCCACTTCTTTTATTTTTTTACTGTCGTTAATTACTTCTCGCTGCTCTTCAAGTTTTTTAACAACAACCTTACTCGCTTGTTTAAGTTCTTCTGATAACTGAATAACGTTAAAACCTTTCTCGCTAATCAGGCGTTCACCTTCGTCTATCATTGCCTGCGCTAAAACCACGGCTGAAGTTGTGCCGTCGCCGACAACGTCATTGGTTTTTTCAGCCGCCTGCTTAATGAAATCAGCGCCGAGATTTTCGTATTTTTCCTGCAATTCAATTTCTTTGGCAACGGTGACGCCGTCAAAAGTGACTTGCGGCGCGCCGTATCCTTTCTCAATCACCGCTGCCCGACCGCGCGGACCCAAAGTCATCCGTACCGCATCGGCCAATTTATCTATTCCTCTTTTTAATGCCGCTCGGGCATCCTCGTTAAATAAAAGTTGTTTAGCCATGTTCGCTTTGCTCACTCTTACGAAAGTACGAAATTGTACGAATTTACGAAAGTTATTTGTTTTCGTAATTTCGTATGTTTTCGTATTTTCGTATGAGCGATTATTCTATAATCGCAAGTATGTCGTCTTCGTCTCCGACCAGATATTTCTTGTCTTCAATTTCAATCTCATCTGGTCCGTATTTTTTAAACAAAACAATGTCCCCGACCTTGATGGACATCGGAATTCTTTCGCCTTTTTCATTTAACTTACCCGGACCAACTGCTACGATTTTGCCTTTAATTGGCTTTTCTTTTTCCGCTGTCTCGGGCAGAACAATGCCGGATTTAGTGGTTTTCTCTTCCTCCACCGGCTCAAGAAAAATATGATTAGAAAGTGGTTTAAGATTCATATCGCTTGCACTCCTCCTACAAATTACAAATTTATTACTAATATACTAATTTATTTATTCGTATATTTGTACGAATTCGTAATTAGTAGATTTATATTGTTGACCTTTTGTGTAAAATTATTGCTTTCTTATTTTAGCGGGAAAAAATGACTTGTCAAGTCCCG
>CAZAUC010000003.1:0-29195 GCA_964488305.1 uncultured Candidatus Saccharibacteria bacterium | reverse complement strand
TTCACCCATTGCCAATACAGAAGGTTTGGTTGGTTATTGGAAGTTTGATGAGGGAAGCGGAACTACGGCCACAGATTCCAGCGGCAACAACAATACCGGTACCTTAACCAATGGACCAACTTGGACAAGCGGCAAAGTAGGTGATGCTTTGAGTTTTGATGGGAGTGATGATTATGTATTGATACCCAACAACATTAATCTTGCCCCGACAGAGATCACCTTAATAGCGTGGATTTACTTGCCCACAGATTTATCTAAAAATGGAAATATAATATCCAAGGGAGGAAATAGTGAGTATAGATTAAGAGTTAATATTAATCATACTTTAAGCTTTTACGATAGAGGTGCCACGAATATGTTATATACTATTGATCCTATTGCTCCAAATAAATGGGAGCAAGTTGTTGCGACAGGTGATGCGCAGGGGCTAAAAATTTATATAGGTGGTAGACTCTATAATGAAAATGCCGTTGCTTACGGAGCACCACAAGGAGTAAATGCACTTGTGTTAGGAATGTACGTTGCAGGAACGACGGAACCTTTCAATGGCCTCCTTGACGACGTCCGCATCTACAATAGAGCATTAAGTGCGGCGGAGATTGCAGTTATATATAATGCTACCAAGTAAGAATCGTTTAACGTATAACATGCAACATTAAGCATGGAGCATTTAACATTTCAATAGCTTTTGAGCCGTTAGTGAACCTTTTAGAATGCAATAATAAAGAGTTTTCAATCCTATAAGATTATTAAATGCTATGACGCGTCATAGCATTTTTGATTTGGGTTTTTCCTGATAAACCAAGTGTCTGAAAAACCAATGAACTGTTATCGCTATTGAGATAAAACGCCTTTTTTTGTATATTTATGAAGTGATATTTAAAGATTTTAGAAATTTTAAACCGCCGGAAATAGAAGAAAAAATCTTAAAGTTCTGGCAAGAAAAGAAAATTTTTGAAAAATCCCTTCGACGAGCTCCCGCCTCCGTTAAAACTACGGCGGGCAGGCAGGGTAAGTCCCCTAAGGGCGAGTTTATTTTTTATGATGGTCCGCCTTTTGCCACGGGCTTGCCTCATTATGGACATATTTTAGCCAGTATAATCAAAGACGTTGTGCCGCGATACCAGACAATGAAAGGCAAATGCGTGCCGCGGCGCTGGGGTTGGGATTGCCACGGCTTGCCGATTGAAAATGAAATTGAAAAAGAACTGGGATTTAAAACAAAAAAGGACATTGAGAAATTCGGCGTTGGGAATTTCAATGAAAAGGCGCGTTCCAGCGTACTTCGCTACGCTGATGAATGGAAAAAGATAATTCCGCGAATCGGCCGCTGGGTTGACATGGAAGACGATTACAAAACGATGGACGCGGATTATACCGAGTCCGTCTGGTGGGCTTTTAAAAAACTTGACGAACTCGGACTGGTTTATAACGCTTACCGCGTTGCCCCTTATTGCCCTCGCTGCGGCACGCCGCTGTCAAATTTCGAACTTAACCAGCCCGATGCTTATCGCGACGTTAAAGACCAGTCAGTTTACGTAAAATTCAGGCTTCAAAATCAAAAGTCCAAAATTCCGACCTATTTCCTGGTCTGGACAACAACTCCTTGGACATTGCCCGGAAACGTGGCCCTGGCAGTCGGACCAAAAATTGATTATGTGAAAATTTCTCACCAAAAAGAAAATCTGATTTTAGCCGAAAAAAGACTGTCTGTTATTAACGGCGAATATAAGATTTTGGAAAAGTACAAGGGTAAAGATTTAATCGGCCAAAAATACGAACCCCTGTATAAAATAAAATTGGATAAACCCGCCTATCGGGCGGCGGGAGCTGATTTTGTTTCAGTTGAAGACGGCACCGGCATCGTCCACATCGCGCCGGCTTTCGGAGAAGAAGACATGAATCTCGGCCGGCAGGAAAAATTGCCCGTGGCGATTACCGTTGACTTGGAGGGAAAAATCATGAAGGGACTGGGCCTTCCCGGAGAAGGCGTTTTCGTTAAAAAAGCCGATGAAGAAATAAAAAAGGACCTAAAGAACAAAAAATTATTGTATAAAGAGGAAGAAATCGTTCATAGTTACCCTCATTGTTGGCGATGCGACACTCCCTTGCTTTATTACCCGGTCAATTCATGGTATGTGGCGGTAACGAAAATCAAAAAACATTTAATCAGAAACAACTCAAAAATCAATTGGGTGCCGGCGCACGTTAAAAATGGCCGTTTTGGCAAATGGCTTGGAGGAGTTCGCGATTGGGACGTTGCCCGTACCCGTTTTTGGGGCGCGGCCCTGCCGGTTTGGCAATGTCAATCTTGTAAAAAGCATATATTTATCGGCTCAGTAAAAGAATTGGGAAAGAAAGCCGTTTCTTCGGGAAATAAATATTTCATTTTGCGGCATGCCGAGGCGGATTCCAATATTCTGAACATAAATTCGTGTTGGCCCGAGAAAACAGAAATCAAGCTCACCGAGAGAGGCAAAAAGCAGGCCGAGAAAGTCGCTGAGCAGATGAAAAACAAAAAAATTGATTTAATTTTTGCTTCTGACTTGCAACGCACCAAAGAAACCGCCGGAACGGTTGCCAAAAAATTACACCTGACCGTCAAATTTGATAAACGCATCAGGGAATACAATCTCGGCATATTTAACGGAGAAACAATGGAGAAGTTTTCCGAATTTATCGGCCAACAACAAATCAATAAGTTTACGAAAACTCCGAAAAACGGGGAGAATTTGAACGATATCAGAAAAAGGATGGTTGGTTTCATTTTGGAATTGGAAAGAAAATACAAAAATAAAAATATTTTGATAGTCAGCCACGGCGATCCTTTATGGGTTCTGGAAGGTGCGGTGCGGGGATTAAACGATAAAAAAATAGTTGAAACCAGAAAAAACTACATTCAACTTGGCGAGTGGCGACAAATAGAAAATCCTAATCTCCCGTACAATAAGAACGGCCAACTTGATTTGCATCGACCTTATATAGATAAAATAAAACTGGGGTGTGGAAATTGCGGCGGGCTGGCCGCCAGGGTCAGCCAAGTCTTTGATTGCTGGTTTGAATCCGGCTCAATGCCTTACGGTCAAACGCATTACCCGTTTGAAAACAAAATTTTTTTTGAAAAAAACTTCCCGGCGGAATTCATTGCCGAAGGCATTGACCAGACGCGCGGCTGGTTCTATACGCTTTTGGTGCTTTCTTCAGCCTTATTCAATAAACCGGCTTTTAAAAACGTAATAGTCAACGGGATAGTCTTAGCTGAAAACGGCCAGAAAATGAGTAAAAGGCTGAAGAATTATCCTGACCCGATGGACATTATTAACAGATACGGCGCCGACGCCTTAAGGATATATCTCCTATCATCACCGGCGGTAAAAGCCGAAAACCTGAATTTTTCGGAAAAAGGCGTTGACGAAATTTATAAAAAAACGGTTATGCGACTTTTCAATGTTTTAAGTTTTTATGAATTATACGCGGGTAAAAAACCAAAAACTAAAAACCAAAAACTAATAACTAATAACTTTTTGGATAAATGGATTCTGGCGCGGCTTAACCAGTTGATTAATGAGGTTTCAAGAGCGATGGAGGCGTATGAATTAGATAAAGCTGTCAGACCGATAAACGATTTTGTTGACGATTTATCCACTTGGTACATAAGGCGTTCCCGCGAACGTTTCAAAAACGAAGGACGGGACAAGCAAAGCGCTGTTTTAACCACAAAATTTATTTTGGAGGAATTTTCCAAAATAATGGCGCCCTTTGCACCGTTCATTGCCGAAGCAATTTATAAATCGCTTCAAAATACGAACTCCGTCCATTTGGAAAATTGGCCGAGGGCAAATAAAAAATTAATTGATAAAAATCTATTAATTTCAATGACCAACGTTAGAAAAATAGCCTCTCTGGCGCTGGAAGCCAGAACCAAAGCCGGAATAAAAGTCAGACAACCACTGCAAAAGTTAAAAGTTAAAAGTTTAAAGTTTAAAGTTGATAAAGATTTATTAGATATTTTAAAGGACGAGGTTAACTTTAAGGAAATTATTTTTGACAATAAGATAAAAGACGAAATTAAATTAGATACTAAAATCACGCCGGGATTAAAAGCCGAAGGCCAATTGCGCGAATTAATCCGAATTGTCCAGGACTTACGCAAAGAAGCCGGCTATACGCCCAAGGACAAAATTTATCTCTGGCTGGAAGTGCCGGAAGAAATTAAATCGGCTGTTGCTAAATCACTTAAAAATTTCAAGGAGAAAGTTGGGGCAAAAAACATTGAATTCAGGCGCGCCGATAAATTTGACGCTGAATCAGAGACGAAAATTGACGGGAAAACAATCTGGCTGAGAATTAAAAAGGTTTGATATGCCAAATAAACCAAAGAGTTTAACCGATAAAGAACAAAAAGTTTTTAATTTCTATGAGGTTCCCGACCCTGTCAGAATTAAAAAGGTTGTTAAAATTATTAAAAAATATTTCGGTGAAGTAACGGGCCTGAATGTTTTAGAATGCGGCGTTGCCAAAGGCGGAGTCGCCGATAAATTAAGCAAAGAAAACGCTCGTTGTTTCGGCGTGGATGTTAATCCCCGGGAACTAAAAGGGGTAAAATTAATACAAAGTGATTTGAATAATGGGGTTCCTGATTTCGGAATTAAATTTGACGTTATTTTTGCCGGAGAAATAATTGAGCACTTGTTTGACGAGAATAAATTTATTCGTGAATGTCATAAATCGTTAAAATCAGGCGGTGTTTTGATAATTACCGTTCCCAACTTAGTTTCTCTATCAAATAGGTTAATGATGTTTTTCGGATTGATGCCGTTAACCGCTCATGTTGCCGCCCCATTTCATTATCACATTTATAATAGAAAAAGATTAAAGGGCCTTGTAAAGAGTGCGGACTTCAGCGTTATCAAAGAAACATCATCATATATCCCTTTCTATAAATTTAATAGAATTCCCGGAGCGGAAAAATTTTTCAGTTTTTTAGGCGATCTCTTTCCGACCCTGGGAAATCAATTAATAATTTTTGGCAAGAAAAAATAATGCTTAAATTTCCTGTAGGATTTTATTGGGGCAGTGCCACTTCGGCTCACCAGGTTGAAGGCGGCAACGTTAATGATTGGTCAGAGTGGGAGAAAAACAATGCCGCAAGATTAGCCCAAGAAGCGGGTAAAAAATGGAAAGTATGGCAACAGAAAAAATTTCCCGAGATGTTTAATCCGGAAAATTACATTTCCGGCCAGGCCTGCAATCATTATCATCTCTATGAAAAAGATTTTAATGTTGCCAAATCTTTAGGACATAATGCCCATCGTTTTTCCATTGAGTGGTCGCGCGTTGAGCCCGAAGAGGGCAGGTTTAATGAAAAAGAAATTGGGCATTACCGGCAAGTAATTTCGGCTTTAACGGCTCAACGCGTTGAGCCGTTCGTGACGCTATGGCACCGGACAAACCCTTTGTGGATTCGCGATATCAACGGCTGGGAAAATAAAAAAACAATTGATTATTTCAATCGTTATGTTGAAAAAATCGTGTCTGTTTTCAAAAACGAAATAAATTTTTGGATTGTTTTAAACGAGCCTGAGCTTTATGTCGGCAATTCTTATCTATTGAGTATTTGGCCGCCCAAAAAGAAAAATATATTATCGTATATTTTAGCACTAAATAATCTTGCCGAAGCCCATAAAAAAGCTTATGGAATTATTAAAACAATTCAGCCAAAAGCTCAGGTTGGCATGGCCGAATATAATATTTATTTTAAACAATCGTTATTCCTGATTAATTGGTTTCTAAATAAACGCTTTTTAAACAAAGTAAAAAATTACCAAGACTTTATAGGATTAAATTATTACCGCCGCTTCCCTGAAAATAAAAATAAAATTATTTCTGATTTAAGATGGGAAATTTACCCCAAGGGCATTTATCGTGTTTTAAAAACCCTGAAAAAATATCAGAAACCGATTTACGTTACGGAAAACGGCGTAGCTGATGCTGAAGACGAGAAACGGACGGAATTTATCAAAGAACACTTGAGGTGGATACATAAAGCCATTCAGGAAAGAATTGATGTCCGCGGCTACTTTTACTGGTCGCTTTTGGACAATTTTGAATGGGATAAAGGGTTTTGGCCAAGATTCGGCCTGGTGGGAATTGATTATAAAACCCTTGAAAGAAGAGTTAGGCCCAGCGCATGGGAATACGCAAAGATATGCAGGGAGAATAGAATTATTAATTAATATTAAATTATTTATGTCTTGGATTGTTACCGCCATTCTTTCTCAAATTATCTTAGGCACTTCGGCTGTTTTTGATAAGGCGATTTTAAAAAAAAGATTTTTGAATCCCCCTGCCTACGTTTTTTGGCTGGCTATTTTGGGATTATCAGCCATTCTTTTATTGCCTTTCGGGTTCCAAGCAGTCTCTTTAAAATTGATTCTTGTTGCCGCTTTAGCCGGCGCATTCTTTATTTTGGGAATGCTTTTTTTGTTTTATGGTTTAAATTTAAGCGAGGCATCGCAAACCCTGCCCGTTATTGGAGGAATTTCTCCTATTTTTGCATTGGTCTTCAGTTACTTTCTAATCGGCTTGCGGCCCGGCATCGGCGATTTTCTGGCTTTTTTTCTTCTCATTTTGGGGGCGGCAATCCTTTTTTCAACAGAAAAAAAAGAGGTTAGGAAGTTGTCTTTTGCCCTGGTTCTGTTGAGCGCGGCTCTCCTGGGAATTTCGGTGGTTTTAAACAAAATCGTTTTTGAACAAAGCAATTTTATTACCGGTTTCTTTTGGATAAAAATCGGTGCGGCTCTTCCAGCCCTAATTCTATTGTTTTTTAAGAATTTTCGCCGGGAAATATTGAGTTCAACCAGACAAAGTCCCAGCCGCCACCGGCTTTTATATCTTTCAAACCGGGCTTACGCCGGCGCTGGTTCGGTTTTATTCAATTTTGCCATTTTCCTTGGTAGCCATCCGGCTTTGGTTGACGCTATCCAAAGCTTCAAATACGTTGTGATTTTTCTCGCCGCTTGGCTGATTTTAAAAGAAAGATTTGGGGGGAAAACGCTTTTGGGAAAAATTCTGGCCACCATATTTATATTCTTGGGAATTTTCCTTTTGGGAATTATAAATTACGCCAAAAACATCCCGGTTGACGCCCAAAGAAACATAACCTGGGGAATTAGCTATTCTGCCAAATTCAGCCGGCAATTGGGGCTTGATTGGCAAGAAAATTACGAAGCGATTTTAAATGAATTAAACCCTGAAAAAATTAGACTTGTTATTTATTGGGACCAAACAGAAAAAGAACGGGGCGAATTTAATTTTTCCGAAACCGACTGGCTTTTGGACAAAGCGCGAGAATATAAAACACCGGTAATTCTTACTCTCGGAATGAAAGTGCCGAGGTGGCCGGAATGCCACTTACCGGAATGGGCAGAAGAAATGCCGGCAGAAGAAAAAGAAGAGTTTCTCCGTTACTATCTTAAAGCCGTCGTTTCACGCTATAAAAACAACCCAATTATTGAAATGTGGCAGGTTGAAAACGAACCGTTTTTATCTTTCGGAGAATGTCCGGACCGCAACAAAGATTTCCTTGAGAAAGAAATTGCACTTATAAAATCAATTAACCCTGAAAGGCCGGTTGTTACGACTGACGGCGGCGAATTCGGGCTTTGGTACAAAGCGGCGAGAAACGGCGACGTTTTCGGGACCACGATGTACCGGAAAGTCCATATAAAAGCATTAGGCTGGTTTTTTGAAAACGTTGAATATCCGCTCGGTCCGGAATATTTTCGGCTTAAAGAAAAAGTTGTCCGTTTTTTGATTAATGATTTTACAAAGAAATTTATCGTAATTGAACTTCAGGCCGAGCCCTGGAGCCAATTCTCTCTTCAGGAAATTTCCCATGAGGAACAATTGAGTCTTTTTGATTTTAATTATTTTAAAGAAACAATTGAATATGCCGAGGAGGCAGGTTTTAACGAATACTATTTTTGGGGAGCGGAATGGTGGTATAATTTAAAACAAAATGACAACGACGGCCGATTTTGGGATTACGCTAAAACAATTTTTAACAATTAACCATTATGGGAAATAAATTTTATCTGGGGATTGACGTCGGCGGGACGAAAATCAGGGGAGTTTTTCTGTCCGCCGCAAAGAATGATTATGTTTTCGCTTTTGAGAGCCGGACGCCGAGAACCAAAAAGAAATTCTTGAAAATATTGACCAAACAAATCCAAAAAATAATTCAGGAAAAAAAGATTGCCGGCATCGGCGTCGGTTTACCCGGCATCGTTGATATGAAACGCGGTATTTTAGTTAAAGCGCCGAATTTGAAGTTCTTAAACGGCTGGCAGGCAAAAAAATTCTTTTCAAAATTCAGAATCAAGACAAAATTTGACAATGACAGCCGTTGTTTTCTGCGCGCCGAAGCTTTAATCGGCGCCGGAAAAAAGTATAAGGAGATTGTTGCTTTGACTATCGGTACCGGTGTCGGCGGCGCCGTAATTATTAATAACAAAATCATCTACGGCAGCCATAACAGCGCTGGAGAATTCGGTCATATGATTCTCAACGACGGAAAAAGTTTTGAGGAGCTCGGCGCCAAAAAAGCGTTTTTAAAAACCGGCAATACGAGTAAAATCATAGGCCTTGGTAGTGCCAACTTAATAAACGCCCTTGACCCTCAAATCGTGATTTTAGGCGGCGGCGGAATCGTTAGGGGCGGTGTGAAATTTGAAACGGTCCGAAAAATCGCCAAAAGATATATCGTATCACCCTTAGCTAAAAAAACTCTTATTCTCAAAGGGAAGCTGGGAGAGAATGCACAAGCTGTCGGCGCCGCTCTGCTTTTTCAGCATAAAAAAATTTAATTTATTATGTCAACGTTTCTAATTTCACTGCCGATATTTCTAATAGTTCTCTGTGGCTGGGCTTTAAAAAAGGCCGGTGTAGTCAAAAACGAGTGGGTTCATATTTTAAACTTGTTTGCTTATTATATTTCCTTGCCCGCTCTAATCATTGTCAGTTTCTGGGAAATTGATTTTTTGAGTCAGAAATCATGGCAAATAATCGGCTGGAGTTTTTCGGGAACAATTTTATTTTCTCTAATAATCTTTCTTTTTCTCACAATATTAAAAATCAATAAAAAGCTTGAGGCGACCATTCTTTTGGGGTCAACCGTCGGCAACACGATTTATATCGGGTTCCCTTTGATTGAAACCGGTTTCGGCAAAGAGTATTTGCCGGCCGCGGCCTTAATCGGTTCCATTTTTCTTATTATTCCGCTTCTAATAATCATTTCTTTGGTTCAATATTGGTATTGCCGCGAAGACTGCTTTAAAAGAGAGTTGATTAGTTTTCTGAAAAACCCGCTTGTACTTTCCGTTTTTGCCGGCGTTCTTCTGAGTTTTCTAAAATTTGATTATCCCTTATTGATAAACATTAAGAAAGCCGTCAGTATGCTGGGCGCCACTGCCTCGCCCGTTGCGCTATTTGCTTTGGGCGGATTCCTCTATGGGAGATTTTCAAAAATAAACGTAGGCTGGGCATTAACGGTTTCATTTCTTAAATTAATTATGTTTCCCTTAATTGTCGTCTGCGGTTTTTTGTTGATTTTCAAGGGCGCTGCCGTATCAAATATGCCTTCCGTTGCCCAAATTGTAATACTGCTTTCTTCCATGCCGGTGGCAATTACAACTTTCGTTATCGCCGAAAAATTCAATTTGAGCAAAGACGTAATCAGCGGCGCAATTTTAGTTTCAACGATTGCTTCTTTTATTGTCGCGCCGCTGATTATTTTTCTGCTTTCTTAAAATATGAATATTACTAACTTCAAAAATTTATCCAAAAACTCTCTTCGTAAAAAAGCGCTTTTAATTGCCGAAGCCGGCTATCAGGCGATTAATATCACAAATACAGTTAGGCAAAAAATAAGTTTAAAAAACGGCAAATTGTCCGTTTTTGACACTATGACGCGTCATAGTGTCAAAAAATATTTGGACATTGACTTGAATAATTATAAAAACGTTTTCGTTGTCGGCATTGGCAAGGGCTCGGCCTTGGCATCTCTGGCGCTGACTAAAATTTTAGGCAAAAGATTAAGCGCTGGAATCGCATTAGATGTTCAAAAACCAAAATTAGAAATTAGAAATTCGAAATTAAAAATTCTTACTGGTACCCACCCAACGCCTTCAAAGCAAAACGTTAAAGCCACCCAAAAGATTGTTAAATTAATAAAGAATCTTAAAAAGAATGATTTGTTAATCACTTTCATTTGCGGCGGCGGGTCAGCGCTTCTATGCGGCTCACAAAAAGAATTAAAAAGTTCACAAAAAATTTTCAAGGAGCTGACCAAAGCCGGCGCCGACATTTTTGAACTAAACACCGTCAGAAAGCATTTATCCGGGGTTAAAGGCGGCGGCCTGGCAAAAATGGCCTACCCCGCAACGACCGTTTCCTTAATTGTTTCTGACGTTTTGGGAAACGATTTGTCTATGGTCGCTTCAGGCCCGACTGTTTTTGATAAAACAACCAAAAAAGACGCAGAATTTATTTTAAAAAAATATAACTTACCACCCAGAACTTATGACCTACAACTCAGAGAGACGCCGAAGGATAAGAAATATTTTAAGAAGGTAAAAAATGTTTTGTTTGTCTCCAATCGCGAGCCAATTTTGGCTATGGCGGAAAAAGCCAAAGAATTCGGCTTGAAACCGAAAATTTACTCTTTAAAGATTAAGGGCGAAGCTAAAAAATCCCTTTTGCCGTTAATTAAGGCGGTAAAGAAAAAAGAAGTTGTTCTGGCCGCTGGCGAGACAACGGTTGTCCTACAAAAGAAAACAGGAAATATTAAGTATCGAGCAGTAGGTAAAGGAGGGAGAAATCAAGAAGCGGTTTTGGGCGCAATTATTAATTCGCTTAATACTAACTACTTGATACCTAATACCATTGTATTATCTTTTGCCAGCGACGGCCGCGATAATACCGAGGCGGCCGGTGCCATTGGAGACGGCCTGACTCTTAAAAAATCCGCTAAATTGAAATTAAATCTCCAGAAATATTTGACGCATCATAATTCCTTTAATTTATTCAAAAAAACCGGCGATTTAGTTTTTGCGAAATCAAAAACTTTCAATGTATCTGATTTTATGATTATAATGAAATCAAATTGAAAATGATTAAAAAGTATGGATAAGTTCCCCCCGCTTGAAAATCGTCCTTTACCTCCGGCTCCGCCCTGGAGAAAAGTTTTGGGGGTAGGTCTGATAGTGATGGGTTTGGTCGTGGGAACCGGCGAATTGATTATGTGGCCCCATCTGGTAACCAAATTCGGGCTGGGCATCCTTTGGGCCGCTTTTCTGGGCATCTCATTCCAGTATTTCATAAATCAGGAAGTGGCGCGGCACGCTCTGGCAACCGGAGAAAGTTTTTTCACGGCTTCGGCCCGGATTTTCAAATGGTTTGTACCCTTTTGGTTTCTTTCGGCTTTCATTCTCTACGTTTGGCCGGGCTGGGCCAGTGCCCTGGGAACTACACTGCGCGAACTTCTTGGCTTTGGCAGTCATATTGTTTGGGCCTGGCTTTCACTGGCCTTGGTCCTGATTTTAACCTTCAGCGGCCGGGTGGCCTATTCAATTCTTGAAAAAAGTCTGAAAATCATCATACCTATTTTCTTTGCCCTGCTCCTGATTGTAAGTTTTCTAAATCTTAAGCTTTCACATTTAAAACAAGCGTTTGCCGGATTGATTAATTTCGGCTGGGTTCCCGCCAACATTGATTTTAGCGTCTTTTTGGCGGCGATAGTTTTTGCCGGAGCCGGCGGCTTGCTAAACCTCTGTATTTCTCTCTGGTATCGCGACAAACAGGCTGGCATGGGTAAATACGTCGGCCGTATCGCCAATCCAATCACGGGAAAACCAGAAGCTGTTTCGGTTACCGGCCATAACTTTGACGCTCAAGGCGAAAATTTAATAAATTGGAAGCACTGGATGAAATTAATCAGGATAGACCAGGGAATAATCTTCTGGTTTTTGGGATTGATAACCATTATCCTAATCAGCCTGAACGCTTATGCGGTTCTTACTCCAAAAGGCCTGGTCCCCGAGGGCCTTCAAGTGGCCGTTACCCAAGCCAATATTTTTGGCGAACGATGGGGCATCTGGGGATTTAAAGCATTTCTTTTAATGACTTTTTTGATGCTTTTTTCAACAATGTGGGCGGTAATTGACGCTTTCACCAGAATAATCAGCGACGTCATTCACGTAAATTCGCGGGTTGGGCCTTTTAGGAAATTTCTCTCCGGTTTTAAAAACATCTCTCTTCATCGTCTATACTACGGGTTAATCGTCATCTTAATTATCATTCAAGCAATTTTAATTCCTTTTAAAACGCCTTTAAGTTATTTAACTATCAGCGCCGTCCTGGGAGGGATAACGATGACCATTTACATTCCGGTCCTGTTGTATCTCAATAATCGGCGCCTGAGCAAACCCCTCCGGCCAGGCTGGATTACCAATATAATTTTGTTCTTTGCCTTTGTTTTTTATCTTATCTTGTCAGTCCAAATCATAATCAATTAATCCTTTAAAAAAGGTCTGTTTAATGATAGAATTGAAGAAATATTATTATGAAGCCTTTTATTAAAAAATTAAATCAAATCGGAATCAAGGACGTCTCCGAGGCAGGCGGCAAAAACGCTTCGCTTGGCGAGATGCTTCGCAATTTGACGTCTAAGGGGATAAAAATTCCCGGCGGTTTTGTGGTGACCGCCACTGCCTACCGCCATTTCTTAAAACAAACGGGTTTGGAAAAATTCATTAGACAGGCCTTAAAGGGATTAAACACTAAAAATCTGGCTGATTTGGCGCGACGGGGAAAATTAATCAGAAAGACTATTAAAAACGCCGAGCTTCCTGGAAATCTTAAAAAAGAAATCATAAAAAATTATCAACAGATGGAAAAAGAATACGGCCAGAACGTTGACGTGGCGGTTCGTTCCAGCGCCACCGCTGAAGACCTGCCGGGCGCTTCATTTGCCGGTGAACATGAAACGTTTTTGAATATTTGCGGCAAGGATGAAGTCCTTGAAGCGGTTAAGGCATCTATGGCTTCGCTTTTCACTAATCGGGCGATTTCCTATCGCGTAGACAAGGGCTTTAATCATTTTAAGGTGGCGCTCTCGGTGGGCGTTCAAAAAATGGTGCGTTCTGACGTGCCTGCCCGCCGAAACCTTGGCGCAGGCGGGGGATGTTCCGGCGTAATGTTCACCTTAGACACCGAATCCGGCTTCCCCGGCGCGGTTTTAATTAACGGCTCCTGGGGCTTGGGCGAAATGATTGTTCAAGGAGAAGTAACTCCCGATGAATTTTGGGTATTCAAAAAAACCAACGCGGTCATTGATAAAAAATTAGGCCTCAAAAATCAAAAAATGATTTATTCATCCGGCCGCGGCATAAAAAAGACGAAAATAATCAGTACGTCGCAAAAGGAGAAAGGGTCATTTACCTTATCCGACGCCGAAATACTCCAACTGGCCAAGTGGGGAGTTTTAATTGAAGAACACTACAGTAAAAAATATAAAAAATGGACGCCAATGGATATGGAATGGGCCAAAGACGGTAAAACCGGTCAATTGTTCATTGTCCAGGCGCGACCGGAAACCATTCATGCCTTGCGCGATTTTTCCAAAATAAAAGAATACAGACTTCAAGAAAAAGGAAAAGAAATTATAAAAGGAATTTCTGTCGGCAGTAAAATCGCCGTGGGCAAAGCCAATGTAATTTTAGACGTAAAAGGCGTTCATCAATTTAAAGCCGGCGAAATCCTAGTGACCGATATGACCGACCCTGACTGGGAACCGATTATGAAAATCGCTTCAGCCATAGTCACCGATAAAGGAGGTCGCACTTCCCATGCGGCCATTGTTTCCCGCGAACTCGGCATCCCCTGCGTTGTCGGCAGTGAGAGCGCCACCCGAAAAATTAAAACCGGCCAGACCATTACGGTTGACACTACCGGCAGTGAAGGATTCGTTTATAACGGTACCCTGAAATTTAAAATAGTTGAGCAGGACGTTAAAAAAATTCCTAAACCCAAAACCAAAATAATGATGAATCTTGCCACGCCGGAAACGGCTTTTGAAAAATCATTTTTGCCCAATGACGGCGTGGGTTTGGCCCGGGAAGAATTCATCATTGCTTCCGATATCGGCATTCACCCAATGGCGCTTATAAACTACAAAAAACTTAAAAACTCAAAACTGGAAACCAAAATAGATAAAAAAACAATTGGCTATAAAGACAAAACTCAATTTTACGTTGATAAACTGGCTTTTGGCATTGCCAAAATCGGAGCGGCCTTTTACCCCAAAGAAGTGATTGTCAGATTCTCTGATTTTAAAACCAACGAATACCGGACTCTCTTGGGCGGCGAATTATACGAGCCGCTGGAGGAAAACCCAATGATCGGCTGGCGGGGCGCTTCACGTTATTATCATCCGAATTTCGCCCAAGCCTTTATTCTGGAATTAAAAGCCATTAAAAAAGTCCGCGAAGAAATGGGTTTGAACAACGTGGTGGTAATGGTGCCGTTTTGCCGGACCGTTGAAGAAGGCAAAAAAGTGATTGCCTTGATAAAAAAATTCTTAAAGCCTCTAAAAACTTATGTTATGTGTGAAATTCCTTCCAATGTGATTTTGGCTGACGAATTCTTGAAAATTTTTGACGGAATGAGCATTGGTTCCAATGATTTAACCCAATTGACCGTGGGTATTGACCGCGATGCCTCGGAATTGGTGCGCGGGGTGGCTAATGAGAAAGATGAATCGGTTAAAGAATTAATCAGCGAAGTCATTAAAAAATGCAAGGCACGCAAGAAATATATCGGTATCTGCGGCCAGGGCCCGTCGGATTATCCGGACTTTGCCGAATTTCTGGTTGAACAAGGCATTGAATCAATGTCTTTAAATCCTGATACAATTGTCAAAACAACTCTTAAAATCCATAAAAAAGAAAAGGGACTTAAATAATTAACTCTATCTTTAATACTAGTATTAATACTAGTATTAAAACGGCGTTGATTTGAAAACCATGGCCAGGAGAAAATTAAGCCAAAGGAATACCCGCAATATCCAGCGCTCGCACGGGACTTACTATGTTAACATTCCCATTGAGCTGATGCGGTCTTTGCGCTGGCGCGAACGCCAGAAAGTGGTTGTTGAACTCCAGGGCAGAAGCAAAATAATTATTTCAGATTGGAAAAAATGAAAATCCTTAATGCCAATCTCAAAATAATTCCGGATTCCCGGAAACAGAATACGTTGGAAGCAACTCTTGAAGCGGCGAATATTTCAGTTAAAGCCTCTGTGCCCTCAGGCAAAAGCATGGGCAGGTATGAGGCTTTTGTTTTAGACCCGGAAAAGGCAATTAAAAAATTCGGAGAGGTCAGGTCGCAAATTCTAAATCAAGACTTTGAAACGCAAAAAGAATTTGATGAATTTTTAATCCAATTAGATGGAACCCCTTCGACAAGCTCAGGGCAAGCTAAAAAAAGTCTCGGCGGGAACCTGATTTTGGCTTGTTCTCTGGCTTTTGCCCGTTTAATGGCCAAATCACAAAATCTTGAACTATACCAATACATTAAGTCTTCATCCCAATTATCCAATTATGCAATCAACAAACCATCTTGCCCCGTCCCCATCTTTAACGTGGTTAACGGCGGCGCGCATGCCACTAATCCGCAATCCAAACTTGATTTTCAGGAATTTCAAATTATCCCCGAAGTTAAAGATTTCGGCATGGCCTATGGCCTGGGTAAAGAATTTTACGAGAAATTAAATGAAATTTTAATTAAAAAATTCGGCAAAGAAAACGTTTTGCTGGGGGATGAAGCCGGATTTTCCTGCCCTTTTAAAAATAATGAAGAAGCGATTGAAATTATGGCGGATTTAATCGCCAAATATAATTATCCTTTAAGGATTGGGTTGGATGTGGCGGCCAGTCAGTTCTACAAAAAGAATCAGGAATCGGGAATCGGGAATCAAGATGTCTATATGGTTGATGGGAAAGGGTATTCTACTGAAAAACTTAAAGATTTATATTTAAGACTGATTGAAAGTTATAATATTTTATCCATTGAAGACCCATTTGACGAAGAAGCTTTTGATGATTTCTCCATACTATCACGCGTGATAGTGCCCAAAAATGTAAAGGTTATTACCGATGATTTAACAACTACCAATCCCCAAAGATTAAAAACCGCCATTGATAAAAAAGCCGGCAACGCAATTCTGGTGAAACTTAATCAAATCGGCACCCTGACCGAAACCCTGGAAGTAATCAAGCTCGCTTACGAAAATAATTGGCAGGCCGTAGTTTCCCACCGCAGTGGCGAAACAATGGACGACTTTATCGCCGATTTGGCAGTCGCTGTCAATGCCTGGGGCTTGAAATCCGGCGCCCCGGCGGCTCCAGAAAGATTGGCTAAATACGAAAGAGTTTTAAAAATTAGAAATCAATAATCTTAACAGGCTTTGCCCTGTCATTTCTTTGGGCTTGGGGAGACCCATTAATTCCAAAATCGTCGGCGCCACGTCGGCTAAAATGCCGACGCTGTTTTTTTCCGAATAGTCAATCTCTTCTTTTGTCTTTGTTCTCTGAAATTCTTTGGCCACCAAATAAATCGGCACTGGATTTGGGTCATGTTGTGTTTCCGGCAAGCCCGTTAAAGGGTCAAGCAATCTTTCAATATTGCCGTGGTCTGCGGTAATAATCAGAACGGCGTCGTGCTCAATGACCGCTTTGACGATTTTGGCGATTTGCTCGTCAATTATTTTAACCACCTGAATACAGGCCTCATAATTACCGGTATGAGCGATAATGTCAGAATTGGCGTAATTGACCAAGATAAAATCAAAGGCCTTTTCCGCGATTGATTCAATAACTCGCGTGGTAATTTCCGAAGCCATCATTTCCGGATGCTCTTCCTGGTGGATAATAGCCCTTGAAGGAATGAGGACGCGGTATTCATTTTTAAAAGGTTTCTCCCTCATGCCGTTGAAAAAATAGGTGATGTGGGGATATTTTTGGGTTTCAGCAATACGAAACTGAAATTTTCCGTTATCCTCTAAAACTTTACCCAGGCAAACCTCTATCTTTTCCGGCTGAAAAACCACCGGCACATTGAGGCCTTTATCGTATTTGGTCATCGTCGTTACGTAAAGGTTATTGAATGATTTAACCGGAAAGTTTTTAAAGTTTTTATCAATAAAAGCCGCCGCCAACTGCCTGATGCGGTCTTCCCTGAAATTAAAAAAGATTAAAACGTCATTATCCTGAATACTCCGTTTTTCCGGGCCCAAGATGACCGGCGCCAGAAATTCATCCGTCAATTTACGTTCATAACTTTCTTTGGCGTATTTTTCAATATCGTCAATCACCGAACCTTCGCCTATTAAAACTGAATAAGCTTTTTGGGTCCTGTCCCAATATTTTTCGCGGTCCATCGCATAAAAGCGGCCGCTTAAAGTGGCAATTTTTATTTCCTTGGGGAGCCGGGCCAGTAATTCCATCAGCGAATGCGGCGGGCTGTCGCGGCCGTCAGTAAAAAGATGTAAATTCAATTTGGTGATTTTTTCTTCCTGGCTGAACTTTATCAGGGCGAGCAAGTGTTCCAGTGAAGCGTGAACGTTGCCTTCACTCAACAAACCCATAAGGTTTACCGTTGAATTGTATTTTTTGGCGTGCTCAAAGGCATTTTTTAAAGCCGGGTTTTTAAAAAAACTGCCGTCTTTAATTGACAGGGTAATGCGGGGATAATTTTGGTAAATTATTCTGCCGGCGCCCAAATTAAGATGACCAACCTCGCTGTTTCCTTCCTCTCCCCAAGGCAAGCCAGCGCTGATTCCCGAGGCCTGCAAAAGACCGGCTGGAAAATTCGCCTTCAGGTTAGCAATGTTTTGGGGATTAACGACGTGAATAGGATTGGATTCGTCCTTCTGCCCAATGCCCCAACCGTCTAAAATGACCAAGATAATCGTTCGTCTCATTTTTTGACAAATTATCTGCTTTCGTTTAACATTATAACACATAGTAAACGGTTCCTACCAATTCAGAATATCAACGAATAAACGAGTTGGTACATTCGTAGAATTCGTAATTCGTAGATTTATGAAGAAAATAGAGAACAAATTAATTTATGATTTATCAAAGTCCAATCTTTTGGGGAGCTTTAATCACCCTCGGTTTGGTGGCGGGCTATTTTATCAGGCAATTAATCGTCGTTAGACAGGCGAACTCCATAGAGCAGAAAATCAAGAAACAGATTGAAGAAACTAAATCAAAATCCAAGGAAATAATTCTTGAGGCCCAGGAAAAAGCCACCGCTCTCTTGGAAGAAATCAAAAAAGAAGAAAGAGAGAATAAATCCCAGCTTAGCCGCTTGGAAGAAAGGTTAATTAAAAAAGAAGAGCAGGTAGAGGAACAATCTCTTTCTCTAAAAAAGAGGGAGGGCCAGCTCACCCAAGACGTTGAAAAACTAAAGAGCCTCAAATCCGAAATTGAGGATTTAAAACAAAAAGCTGTCTCCGAGCTGGAAAAAATTACCGGTTTATCAAGTGCCGAGGCGCGGGAATTTTTACTGAAAAATATACAGGATAAATACCAGCAAGACCTGGCAACAACGCTCCAGAAACTAAACAAGGAGAGAAGGGAAGAAATTGAACGCCAAAGCCTGAATATTATGACGACGGCGATTCAGAGATATGCCCGTTCCCACGTCGGGGAAATCACGACAACGGCCTTTGCCTTAAATGACGAAGACTTGAAGGGAAAAATTATCGGCCGAGAAGGCAGGAACATCAGGGCGCTGGAACGAGCCACCGGGGTTGAACTGATAATTGACGAAACGCCGGACAGCATAGTTATCTCTTCCTTTGACCCGGTGAGGCGTGAAGTCGCCAAACTAGCCCTTCAAAAACTGATTAAAGACGGCAGAATCCAGCCGGCGAAAATTGAGGAAAAGGTTGAAGAAGCCAAACAAGAATTAAGCAAGAAAATAATGGAGTTGGGCGAGGCGGCCGCTTACGAAGCCGGAATTTACGACTTATCAAAGGAAATAATTCAGTTATTGGGACGACTCCATTTTAGGACCAGTTACGGGCAAAACGTTTTAATCCATTCAATTGAAACCGCTTATTTGGCCGCTATGATGGCTTCTGAGCTTGGCTGCAACGTTGAAGTAGCCAAGAAAGCGGCCCTACTTCATGATATCGGCAAGGCAATTGACCACGAAGTCCAGGGCAGTCATGTTGAATTGGGCCGCAAAATATTGAAAAAGTACGGCATTGGCGAAGAAATCATTAAAGCAATGGAAGCCCACCACGAAGAGTATCCTTTTGCCAGTCCTGAAGCGTACATTGTCGCGGCCGCCGACGCTTTGTCAGCCGCCCGGCCGGGAGCCAGGCGGGATACGTTGGAAAATTACCTAAAACGGCTTGAAGACTTGGAAAAAATAGCTTTGAGCTTTGAAGGCGTCAAAAACGCCTATGCCATTTCCGCCGGCCGAGAATTAAGAATCTTTGTTACGCCGGAAAAAATAGACGACTTTAAGGCACTGCAATTAGCCAGGGAAATTGCCGCTAAAATAGAATCCGAACTGAAATATCCGGGAGAGATAAAGGTTAACATTATCAGAGAAGTTAGGGCGGTTGAATACGCCAAATAAAGCCAGAGTCTTTACAAAACGCCATTAATTACCCCTGCAAAAGAAGTGGATAACCATCCTTGTTTTTGCTAGGTTTTTCCTATATAATTTAAGAAACATTAAACCAAAAGGTCGAAAAAAGAGTAGTCGCTAATAATGCGAATTGTTAGGCGAATAATGCGAATCTCCGTAAATTAAAATGAACAATAATGCTTTTATCGGCATTATTGCTTAAAAATTCGCATTTTTCGCGAAAACTCTATGAATAAAGTAGGACTTACGGAAACCGTAATGAAAGCCGCCGGGATAGAAGTGAAAAAGCAGGCGGCCGCCGCGGTAGATGCCGTTTTTGACACCATCGTTAAAACCTTAAGCACCGGAGAAGAGGTGGCGATTACCGGATTCGGCACTTTCCGCGCCTCTAAAAGGGCCGCTCGGATGGGCGTTAATCCTCGCACGGGCGAGAGAATACAGATTGCCGCTTCGGTCAAACCAAAATTTCGCGCCGGCAAGGTTCTAAAAGAGGCGGTAAAATAAATAATTTTAATCCATAAAATAAAAATAACCCTGTAAAAACGGGTTATTTTTATACTTTGATATAAATACTGAATTTAATTCTGGTCTTTTAATAATATATCTATCTGGCAAAGAATTTCTTCGGCCGTCTTTATCTTTTCCAGGGATTTTGCCAAACTACCGCTTTCCGAGCTGGAAGCTGATACCTCTTTCAGGTTATCGGCCGCTCTTTCCAGCATTAATTGGATACTTGATATGCTGGCCGGGTCAATGTCTGACTTACTCTCTAAAAGGTATTTAATTTCGTTCAAACGTACCTGAATGGAAGCATTGACCTCGCTGGCCCTGACCACTAAATCGTTTTGGTTCAGTGTATTATTTACGTAATAAACACCTGCCGTCATTATGATTAAAAACGCGGCTATTCCGGCTGCCAGCGCCGGTTTATAAAAAGAGAGTCCCCTTAAAACATCGCCGAGTTTGGGCCTTAAAACAACTTCGGGCTTAACGTCAGCGCCCCTCGTTGAACTGAGAATGAAATTTTTAGACCGCGCCGAATAACCGGTCTCTGGACCAATTTTCTTCATCTCTTTTAAAATTTTAAAAAGTTTTTCATCCATAATTACTTTTGATTTAACACTCTCTTTAATTTTTTAATAGCCCTATGCTGAAGTAATTTTACGGCCGTCTCGGTCTTGTGCAGGATTGAAGCCGTTTCCGAGAGAGAAAGGTCTTCAATAAACCTCAAAATAATAACGTCTTGCTGATTCTGGCTGAGTTGCTGAACCGCCGCCTTAACTTTCTCAATCTCGGAATCAGTATCTATTTCTTCAGAAAAACAAGTTTCCATTTTCAATTCAGTAATACTTTCCAGGTCCAGATTGATTTTTTTTGTACGATAATAATCAATAATCTGGTTGCGAGCGATTCTATATAGCCAGGCGGAGAAAGGGAATCCTTGAAAGTTATATCCCTCAATACTCCCCCATGTTTTTAAAAATACCTGATGGGTAAGGTCCTCGGCTTCCTCACGGTGGCCCACTTTAAGATAAATAAATCGATAAATTTGCGGTTGATACTTATCATAAAGGAGGCCAAAAGCCGAGGCCTCACCCTTAATGGCGCGTTCAATTAAGTTTTTTTCGCCATCTATCATAGAAAACGAATGAAATGCAAATTAGTTTCTCTGTTTGAAGATTTTGCGGAATTTTGAGCGGGCGAGGAGAACCCCGTAGTATAAACTTTGTTTAACTACGGGGCAAGTCGAACCGCTTTGATTCTGGAGCGGGACACGAGAATCGAACTCGCGCCTCGACATTGGCAATGTCGTGTACTACCACTATACTAGTCCCGCATTTTAACCACCCTGTCCCGTACAAAACCTTGTTTTTGTTCGGGGTATACTACGCCCGCATTTCGGCTATCCGTTTCCTATTAAATCCCTTGTTAATCGTCTTCCACCCGATAATTCGGTAAAATAATTATAAGCAAAATAAAAAATAAGTAAAATTTGGAAAACAAGGACAAAGATAGCGGATTTTCTAACCACTTGTTTCCGTCACTTCTCCCCCGGGAAGGATTCTTCTAATTAATAACGCACTTGCCAATCCGATTAGGGCGCCAAGCACTATATCCGATGGCCAATGAACCCCGGTGAAAATCCTGCTCAAGCCCATCAACAAAGCCGCCGACAAAAACCATTTGCCCAATTTCGGATTGAGATAGAAAACAGCCAAAGCCAGAGCGAAATAAGCCGCCGCATGACCCGAAGGGAAAGAACCCGTTAGATCGTGGCCAATCAACGGTGTGAATTGCAGAACCGAGAATGGCCTCGCCCTATAATAGAAAAATCTGATTGCTTCCGTAATTATACCCCTGGCCAAAATTACCGAAAGAAGTCCCAAAGAGAAAAGGTAAATTCTTTTTCGCCATCCGTCTTCTTTAATTAAAAGAAAAGCAAAAACAAAGACCAATAAATAACCGAGGTAGTCGGCAAAAAAAATTCCCAGCCAATCAAGCACCCACCATTTGCCCGCCAAAGAATGTATGGAGTTGAAAATAAGAATGTCCGCGCTCATAGTTTATTGTCCATTATTCATATTTTTCTACGGCTGGTATATTACCTGCCTGACCATCGTTGTTTCTCCCCCTAAAAATCTCTCAACCTTAAATTCAATCCTGTTAAGCCCCGGCTGGAGGAAAAATTCCTTTTCAAAAGTTCCGTCTTCGGCCGCCAAAATTTCCTCCCCATAAATCGTCAATTTATCATTGCGATTTACTTTACCCGCCAACTTAATTGAAGGCGTGTTGACGATAAGATTATCGGCTGCCGGACTAATAATTTCTATTCTGGGTTTTCCCAGAAAATCGTCAGCCCGCCAGATTATAAAGGCAATGACCAAAACTGCCGTTAATCCGACCGCCAACAAAACTCTCTTACGGTGCGAACTTTTAAAAGTAAAACGATTAGACGGTAATTTATCTTCAGCCCCCGAGGCCTTTAACGACCTGAATGAAACCTCCTGTTTGTATGTTTTCAGAAGAAGGTCTTTGTCTATCCTCAACGCCTCGGCAATCTTTGTCAGATAGCCGCGCACGTACGGGGCGGCGGGCAGTTTTTCAAAATCACCGTTGGCCAGAGCCGTTAAATAGTGAATTGGAATGTCTGTCAGTTCTGATATTTTTTTTAAGTCCAAGCCTCTTAGCTCCGCTACCCTGTCAAGAATCTCGCGCAAATTGTACCCTCCTTCAAAAAAATTATCTTGATTTTTATTTTGGTTGCCTGTCATAGTATTTTATTAATCACTGGTCATCCGCCGTTTCCAAATATACTTCTCTGGGCTTGGCGCCTTCGCCCGGGCCGATTATTCCCTTGGATTCCATTATGTCAAGCAGACGGGCGGCTCTGGCATAACCGACTTTAAGCCGGCGCTGAAGCAATGAAGCAGAAGCTTTCTTCGCCTGCCTGACCACCTCCACTGCCTCTTCAAATAAATCATCCTCTTCCCCGGAATAACCATTAAGAGATTCTTCGGAAATCGGGCCGACAGTTGCGGCGCCGTTTTCAAAATTAAGGGGTTCCGCAGTTTCCCAAAAATTTTCGTTACTCCCTTTAATAAAATCCGTTACCTTTTTGACTTCTTCCTCGGAAATATAAGCTCCCTGGATTCTTTTTGGCTTGGATGATTCCGATGAAATAAAAAGCATGTCGCCGCCGCCCAGCAATTTCTCCGCGCCGGCGGCGTCAAGTACGGTTCGGGAATCAATCTGGCTCGGTAATTGCAGGGCAACCCTTGAGGTAATATTGGCTTTAATCAAGCCAGTAACTACTTCAACCGATGGCCGTTGCGTAGAAAGAACCAAGTGAAGGCCGGTCGCCCTGGCCATCTGGGCTAAACGAACAACCGCTCCTTCAATTTCCCTGCCGTAAGCAAACATCAAGTCTGCCAACTCATCAACTACTATCAGAATGAAAGGCAATGGCTCTTCGGGATATTTTTTGTTATAGCTTTTCACGTCCCGTGAGCCGGCTTTTAAAAGCAATTCGTAGCGCCGCTCCATTTCTCCAATCGCCCAACGGAAAACCGCCAATGCTTTCTTTGCTTCCATTATAACCGGCGAGACTAAATGAGGTAAACCGCCGTAAAGAGACAGCTCCACTCTTTTTGGGTCAATTAAGATTAACCTTAATGTTTCCGGTGAATTTTTGTAAAGCAATGAGATTAAAAGCGAGTGAATCATTATTGATTTGCCCGAGCCCGTTGAACCGGCAATTAATAAATGCGGCATTTTGTCTATGTCGGTGAAAACCGGTTCTCCATTGACGTCCCGGCCCAAAACAAAACTCAGTGAGCCGGGGACTGCGAATTCCGGATAAGCCATTAAATTTCCCAACCTGACCAAGGCACTGGCTTTATTAGGCACTTCAATGCCTACCAAAGCTTTTCCCGGAATCGGCGCCTCAATCCGAATCGGATGCGCGGCCAGAGCCAGGGCTAAATCCTGATTTAAAGCCATAATGCGGGAAAGTTTGATACCCTCAGCCGGTTTCAGCGTATAACGCGTGACTTTCGGTCCGATGTTAACTTCCCCCATCTCAACGGCAATGCCGAATCCTTCCAGCGTTCTCTTTATTATATTCGCATTGGCCCGCAAATCGCCGGCCGTGGGCTTTTCTATGGAGGACTTTAAAAGTTCCAGTGGCGGAGCCACGTAGCCCTTGATGCTTTTTTGGGCGATTATTTTCGGTCTTTTAAAAATGCCGGCGGTTTTTTCCCTTGACCCTTGAATCTCTTCCGGCTCACTTGGTTTTTCCCGTTCATTTTCCGTTTCTTCCGGTTCGGTTGTTTGTATTGGGCTGACTACTTCTCCGCTTACCCTCAAGGGTTCTTCTTTTTTGAGAGTTTTTTGCGGCCGCCTTATCTTGATGGGCAGGTTGAGAGTGATAAGGAAAGAAATTGTGATTATAATGGCTAAAATGACGATAGAGGTAGCATAGCCGAAAGGCGTCTCTAAGAGCCCGACTGAATCTCCTATCCAGCCGCCTTTTTCAGGAAAAATAAGGTCAATCAAACCCAATCCCGACAGGATAAAAAGCCCGGCTCCCAAAAAAGTAATTTTATAAATCCGCTGGCGCTCTGAGGTTAGAAACACGCCGCTTAAAATCAGAAAAATCAGCGGCAAGAGATAATAACCCCAGCCAAAAACTTTTTCAAAAAAGTCGTAAACGAAATTGCCCAAAGGCCCGGCGCTCGCAAAACCAGCTAGGACAAAAACAACGGCCACGCCTAAAAATATCAGAGCCCAAATGCTTTTTTTTGTATCAGGGTGAAGCAGGGGTTCAGCCGATTTTCTATAAAATGATTTCCTTGAAGATTTTTTCTTAAAATTCTTATAGCGGTTTTTCTTGGACATTTTATATCATTTTAGCGGTTTTTCGGGATTAATCAATTTTCTAGACTCTCAATATTCACCCCAAAATCCCAATTAATTTCGCTGTAATTTCTAAGCAATCTACTAATATAAATTCTCAATTCGTCATATTTCTCCTGCGTCCGTGCTTCAAATTTAACGGTTAAATAAGGACCATTCTGCGAATAACGGACCACAAGCATTAAATCAGTCGTTTCCAAGCGTACGCCATCACCGGCTCGTTCATCGTCAATGATTTCCGCCTGAGAAAAATCCTGACGCAATTTAGCGGCAATTTTCCCCATTAAGCCAACCTTTAATTCATCCGGGCATCCTATTTTGATTTCCGGACTGGAAATATATTGCGGTAGTGAAGCTACGGCTTGAGACAGCGTTTGCCTGGTGCGGGACAAATAGCCCAATAGGGCTAAAGTAGAATAACAGCCGTCGTCATGGGGATAGAACCTGTCTAAAAAGTAAAAATGCCCCGACAACTCACCGGCAAAAACCGCTTTTTCCTGCTGGGCCTTTGCCTTAATGAAAGAATGGCCGGTGCGCCACATAATTGCCTGACCGCCTTTTTGATTAATAACGTCCTGGACAGCCTTAGAGCACAGGGTGTTAAAAACGATTTTTGCTCCGGGGTTGCGTTCTAAGGCGTCAGCCGCGAAAAGCGCCACCAGAATATCGTTCCATAAAATTTCACCATCACCGGTTGCCACGCCAATGCGGTCGCCGTCGGCATCGTAGGAAAAGCCCAAATCGGCTTTTTCTTCCAAAATTTCTTTTGACAACCTTCCCGCCACTTTTTCCTCTGTCGGGTCTGGCGTGCCCAAAGGAAAAGACCCATCCAATTCACAATGGCTGCAAATTACTTGGCAACCAGCTTGCCGTAATAGCTCCGGCACAAAAGCGCCTGGCGTAGAATGGCCCGGTTCAACCACTACTTTAAAGTTAAAGGGGGCACTGCTCTTTTTAATTAAATCCTCAAAATACTCTTTTTTAACGTCTTTTTTCTCCAATCTGCCCCGTCCTTGAACAAATTCTCCTTTTTGAGCTATCTTTCGTAGTTCCTGAATTTCTTCGCTAACCATGGTAGCGGAAAAGCCCGTGCCGAATTTAAAGCCGTTATATTCAGCCGGGTTATGAGAAGCCGAAACCAATACGCAGCCCGGCGCTTTAAAATAATACTGTGCCCAATAAATGTTGCCCGCCAAAGCCAAACCAATGTCAAACACGTCAATGCCCGCGCCCAAAAGTCCCTTAGTCATCGCTTCGCTGTAAGATTCGCTGCTTAGGCGGCAATCATGCCCGATGACGGCTTTTCTAATTTTTCGTTTAGCTAAAAAGGTACCGTATGTCCTTCCCAAATATTCTACGATTTCCTGATTTAAGTCTTTATCAACTAGACCGCGCAGGTCATAACCGCGAAAAATGTAAGGGTTAATTTTCATACTGTAATTTTAACGCGAAATCATTTTGCTTTAAAGACGTTGATTTCTTTGTTTTTTATTTCCAGTTTTATCGTTCCGTCATTGTCCGTCCGAAAAATTTGGGCGCCAACCGAGGCCAAGCGGTTTAAAACTCCCGCGGTCGGATGACCATAAGAATTTTTCCCCACCTCAATTACCGCCACTTTGGGCAAAATTTCAGACAAAAATCCCGCGCTTGATGAATATTTTGAGCCGTGGTGGGCTACCTTTAAAACGTCAACGTCTAAATCGTATCTCTGTATCAAATAATTCTCTGCTTCGGCGCCGATGTCGCCGGTAAATAAAACTTTTGCGCCTTGGGTTTTTAAAAGAGCCACCAAAGTAGTCTCGTTCAAATCCGAGCTTTGAATAAGATTTCTATCCGGCAAAAGAAAATTAAATCGGCTGTTAAGGTAATCAATTTTGTCGCCAGCCGCCAAAATTATCACTGGAACTTTATTTTCCTCAACTGCTTTAATTAATTCCTGCCAAGATGAAGCAGTGCCGTTACGGCCGTTAAAAATAAAAGCGCCGACCTGATAACGTTTTAAAACATCAACCAAGCCGTTAAAATGGTCTGTTTGGGAATGAGAAAGGACAACCAAGTCAAAATAGCGGTCAAACGGCTTTAAAATTGAATCCAGCTGGCTGAGAAGACGGCTGTTCGGCCCGCCGTCAATCAAAACCTTTACGTTATTTGGCAAAATAACTAATTCTGAATCGCCCTGCCCGACGTCCAGAAAATAAATTTCGCTATCTTCAATGGGCTTGCTAAAAATGACCCTGCCCCAGACAAAAACGTCAAAAATAACCAGGAATAAAATTATCAAAATAATCCAGCTTTTTGATTTCATGCTTAATTCATTAATTTACGCGAGCCCTTTTGCCGGAAAACAACGCAAAACACAAAAATTATTAGAATAAGATAATAAACAAAGGCCAGAAAGCCGCTAAAATAATCAATCTGCAAGAAATCCAGTTGACCGAAAAATTTGATGATAAAAACTTCATAAGAAAGAAGCAGGTTAATGAACCAGCCGAAGACCAAGGAAAAATAATAGGATACGAAGCCGATGGCGCCGAGAATGAACCCTAACGACATCGTCAAAGGAATAACGCTGAGAATTAAGATGTTGGCCAACAGGGAAACAGGGGAAAAATTTCCAAAGTTTAAAACAAGAATCGGCGCCACCGCCAATTGGGCGGATAAAGTAGTCAAAAAATTTTCCCGCCAAAAAAGAAATCCCGCGCTTTTGTTAAAATGAAAAAATTTTTGGATTGCCGGCAGTAAATAAACAATGCCCAATAAAGCCAGAAATGACAATTGAAAGCCGGTGTCAAAAACCAGAACGCGCGGGTTTGCCAAAATCATAAAGAAAGCGGCCAGAATAATGGCGTTGCGTACGCTGTATAACCGACCAACCTGACCGGCTAACAAGGCGATGAAGCCCATTATCGCGGCCCTGACCACTGACGCTTGAGCGCCGGTCATCAAAACAAAACCAAAAATCACCAAGGTTGTCAGAACAAAAGTCAGACGGCGTTTTAGAAAGCGATTAAGCAGGGCGAACATCGCTATTACGATAACCGAAATATTATAGCCGGAGAGAGCGACTAAATGAGTGGTGCCGGATTGACTCATTGCCTCTTCAAATTCTTTGGAGAACTCCGCTCTTTCCCCCAAAGTAATGCCCGCCAAGAAAGCGGCCTTTTCACTCGCCAAACTTCTTTGAATAACAACGAGTATTTTTTCTTTTAACTTAAAAAGTTTGGATTTTAAAAATGACCCCTGGTTTTCGGCGACTAATTCCGCCTGCGGATATTCAAGTATCCCGAAAATTCCGTTTTTTGCCAGATAATTGGCGTAGCTCACCGGCGCCGGGTTTTTAATCGTCCCTTCAAAATTAATTAAGTCGCCGTAATTAAATCTCGGATTAGCCGGAGTTTTAACAAAAACTTTTCCTGCGTACGGAGGTTTAAGCTCTACTGCAAGTTTTTGCTGACTGCCGCGTTCGGGATAACCAACCACTATTCCTTGAAATTCAATTTTTTCGTTAAAGACGATACTGATATTTTTAATCTGATGGTTTACCCAGTTAAAATAATAAAAAGCGCCGGCGATAATCAGCAGGGATAGGCCGGCGAGCCAGAAATTCTGCCGTCTTTTCGTAAAACAACCTAACAACAGGAATACAGCGGTTGCTAAAATGGTTACCAATATAACGACCGATTTATTCAGGCCGATACCGGCCGCCAGCACGCCCAAAATAAAAAAGCCGGCCGCGTAAAAAGCAATGTCATGAATTTTCATTAAAAATCTATCCCTTTTTTAGCAGTTTGTCCTTTTTTGAACGGATGTTTAATCTCTTTCATTTCCGTTGCCAAATCCGCTTTTTGAATGAAGCTTTTTGGCGCCCCGCGGCCAGTCAGAATAATGTCAATGTCTTTTGGGGCGAGTTTTAAAATTTTTAAAACATCGCCGGCTTTAATTAATTTTAAATTAACCGCGATATTTATCTCATCAAGGATGATTAAATCCCATTTTTTTCCGCCAGCTGGCGGATTAATGGCTTTTTGCGCCAGTTTTAAGGCGTTTTGCGC
>CAZAUC010000002.1:25466-31523 GCA_964488305.1 uncultured Candidatus Saccharibacteria bacterium | reverse complement strand
CGGAGCGACCGATTCCAAAGAATTAATATATTCTCTGGTTTTCGGTCCGAAATAACCCGAAGCAGGGGAGATGCCCGCATTCTTTTGGAATTGAACCAGGGCGTTTTTGGTAACGGAACCGAAATAGTCCGTGATTCCGCGGTCAAAAAATCCTTGTTCTTTAAGGAATTCTTGAAGTGCTTTAACGTCGTTCCCGCTTGAGCCGATTGTCAAATTACGGGTAAAGCTGGGGGATGAGGTACCAACAGAAGTTGTCGGTAAAGAAATATTTTTGGGAAAATTAAGCTTGAACAATTCCTCTTTGAAGGCGGCGATATTCTCAAGCTCGGTTTTTGAAGCGCTGATTTGCAAACCGCCCGAGTTAAATAGAAATCCAATAATTCTCACTTTTGACAGCGGAAAGGCATTGTTATTGGCGATGAATCCGCTGACGGTTACTCTATTTGGGTCCTGGCTTGCCGGCTCAGTTTTTATTTCTCTGGCTTGTACGGTTGGCTTGGTAAATTCATCAGCTGTTACCCAATTTATATTGGAAAATGAAATTTTAACGCTGGTGATATTTTTAAAATCAACGTCCGGCACCTCCACGAGATATTTTATTTCACCGGCATAAATAAATGAATTTTTCGTTAAAGTTTTAAGCTTTGCCCCGTTTTCTCCGTAAACATCAAAAGTATATGAGAAAGAATCCGCCGCCCATTTGGGATTGGGGTTTTTAATTTCAGCCGCAATAACGGTTTGATTATCATTTGAGAAATATTTTATCCAATTTGACTCAACAGGCGATAAGGTTTTTATTTCACAGGAAGCGCAGGGCCCGCCGCAGTCAATACCGGTTTCTCCCTGGTTTTGGCGTCCGTCAAAACAGGTTGGCGCCGGCCTGAAGAAGGCAAGATAGATTAAAAAAACGATTAAAAAGAAAAAAAGCAGATAGATGGTTCCATAAACAGCTTGTTTTCCTATTCTGCTGGTCATAGTTATTTTAATAATACTTTAAAAAATAAATTTTTGCAAAAACAAGTAGCAAGCCGAGCGACGCGCTTTCTACAACGCCTTTGTTTTTATTGTGGTTTTTTAACAAAGACAATATTTAAAATAAGAAATCAATCTACAATTTAAAGAAAGCGACTGGGCGTTGCTGTGTTCGGTCTACTACTGGGCAAAAATAAAAGACCAGCAAACCCTACTTTCCCGACCGCCGAAGCAGTAAGTATCATCGGGGCTATATACTTTCACTATTCTGTTCGGAATGGGAAGAAGTGGTGCATATATAGCTAAATCACTGGTCAATCACGCGACGAAGTCGCGTGATAGTTTAGAATTATAAATTTAGAATTAAGAATTTTTAGAATCTACCTTCTTAATTCTGTATTCTGAATTATCGCGTCGGCTTCGCCGCGCGATTATTATCCGAATTCTCAAATCCCGCATTGTGCCTCGCTGCTGCTCACCACTTAACCGATGCCAATATACGAATGAATGCCAATGATACGAATATAAAATTCGCAGCCATTAGTATAATTCGTATGAATTAGTATATTAGCATCGCGTTTGTGCCGAACAATAGCGAGGCACATGAGATTAGAAACAATTTTGACTTATTAGTACTTCTCGGCTGGTCATACAACCTAAAACTTCAAACTTTCAACTTGCAACTTTTGGCCGAAACCAATTGTTGTTTGTTGTTGGTTATTAGTCGTTGATTATATGACATTCACGCCTTACGGCGCTTACACCTGAAGTCTATCAACGTGGTAGTCTTCCACGAGTCTAAAAGACGCCTAATCTTGGGAGGGGCTTCGCGCTTAGATGCTTTCAGCGCTTATCCCTGCCGAACATAGCTACCCGGCGCTTCAGTTGGTACCAAAGCCGGTAGACCAGAGGTTCGTTCATCCTGATCCTCTCGTACAAAGGACAACTTCCCTCAAGCGTCAACGCCTGCAACAGATAGAGACCAACCTGTCTCACGCATGTTCGCTTCGCTCACATCGCGATGCCAATATATAAATGCATGCGAATGATACGAATGACGAATAATTTCCAGTTATTACTAACGGTGTGGACTATACCATTATCCTTAATAAAGGATAGTTGACGTATTAGCCGTTTTTGCGGCTCCAGCCTTAAAAGGCTAAGTCTCTACGGGTTTCCAATATTCAATTAGACTTCCCTCGGTATTCTCTCTAAAAATCCAGGTTAAAATTTTTAGGAATTCACCGATATGAGTCAACTTTTCATTCCGATATTACTATCGGAAGCCGCCGTGTTTAATGTCTTTATGGGTTCTTTGTTTGACGGTCTGAACCCAGCTCGCGTGCCCTTTTAATTGGCGAACAGCCAAACCCTTGGGACCTTCTCCAGCCCCGCGCTAGGGCGAGCCGACATCGAGGTGCCGAGCGTGGTCGTCGATATGGACTCTCGGACCACACCAGCCTGTTATCCCCGGGGTAGCTTTTATCCGTTGTCTTCAATCTTTCTATAAAGAATTGTCGGGTCACTAAGCTCTGCTTTCGCATCAGTTCGGCTTGTCAGCCTCACTGTTAAGCCGGCTTTTGCCTTTACGCGTCAGGCGCGATTTCCATCCGCGCCAAGCCGACCTTATAGACTCCTCCGTTACTTTTTGGGAGGATTCCGCCCCAGAAAAACTACCTACCAGACACTGTCCCCAAGCGTTTTTGCCGCTTAGGTTAGACTTTAAAATTTTAAAGATGGGTGTTTCATTGGCGACTCCACTCCGACCGAAATCGGAGCTTCAAAGTCTCCCCACTACGCTACGCATCAAAATCCTAAAGCCAATATCAAGCTATAGTAAAGCTCCCGGGGTCTTTTCGTCCCGTTGCAGGTATCCCGCGTCTTCACGGGAATCGCATTTTCACCGAGCTCCTCGTTGAGACAGTCCCCCAGTCGTTACGCCTTTCGTGCGCTTCAGAACTTACCTGAAAAGGAAATGCGCTCAAATATGTTATTCTGCCCGAATTCTATCTCGGGCAACTCTTTATGTCGCCATAAAGTTCGGACTATATCTTCCCTTCGGCTCGCCATAGGCGGCTCAGGGTTCGGCGTATAGTCTCTGAGGATTCTAAAATCGTTTCTTTTTGCGATTCATCTGTTCAATAAGAGCAATAATTTTCTTTCTCTTATTTTTATTTAGATGGTCTTTGTGAATCATTGCTTTAATAACTTTCTCAAAAATAAGAAAATCATTTTGTTTGTACGTATGAAGAGGATGTTGTTTGAAAAAGGGGATTATCTTTGTATGGAGTTCGTTTATTGAACGGACACAATAACGATATAAATTTTCATTATGATTATCGTATCGTTTATTTACGAAGATATTCCCGCACCCGAAGAAATTTTTAATCTTTTCGAGCGCAGTCAAACTTTTTTCTCCTTGCGATACAACGAATTCCGGAAAAATTTGTTTTCCGAATTTAGTCGTTTTATTGTTTATTAACGCAATGGAGAAACATCCTTCCCCATCAGTAAAACCCGTGATCCAGTAAGCGAATTTTAGTCTTTCCTGCTGATTGTCTGCGCCGACAACTTTTTTACTTGGTTCAATAGCCATGTATCTATGGACGTATTATACCATAGTAGTTTCGGATTCACCAGATGTTCCAGCATATAGTCCCTCGACCTAACGTCGGGGGAGTCCGCACCCTTGTGGGCGTCGGACCCGAATTTTACTAAGGCAGGACTTCCACCTTAGAACGATTTATCTATGTTACTCTTTCGAGTGACCAGTATTATTGGTCCTCACGGTCGCCCGTGAGATCGGACTATATCTTCCGAGCACATAATGTTTTATGTGCTGCGGTCTGACGTATAGTCTCTGGGGAATCTCTGATAATTTATTATTACGTCGTTTTGATTATATTTTCTCTTTCTGCCTTTTCCTTTATTCAATTCTTCGCGAAGAACAATTATTTGCTTAAATCCTTCCGGTTTTAAATGAGCTCTTGCCTCCACCAACCTTGCAATTCGCCTGAACAAAGAGAAATTTTTCTTTTTTGATGAGGATAAGAAATAAAACCTTTCGAAAAACGGTATTACTCTTTCAATAACGGATTTATAGTTTCCAACCACGAAATAATGCACACCATCTTTTCTGTGCTGTAATCTGCCACATCCTAAATACCGTTTTAATAAAACCAAATTACTTATATCGCGTTGTGATACGTTAAAGGTTAAAACAACCTGCCACTCAACTCGGTAGTCATGCTTTTTTCTAAGCGAGACATTAAAACTGCCTTCGCCGTCAGAAAAGCCAGCAAGATACCAACCGATTTTTTCTGGAACTTGTTTTAACCAATCTAATTTTCTGTTAGTCATGTTTCCAATATTATCAGAGCCTTTCCTGCGGATTGCCTCTCTTCTAAGATTTTTACTTACAAGGTGACGTTTGTCCTTGTTGAGTACTTAAAAGATTCGCGAGGTTTTCCCGCATATAGTCAGATTTTACAACTACAATCGTTACTTATAGTTATCGCTGACATTGACGAGGGCTTCGGGCTCTTAGCATGCGCTGCGCGCAAGTTACAAAGTTTTTAAAGTTTAAAGTTCGTAAAGTCTTTTATTTTCTTATTTTTTACTTTATGAACTTTATAAACTTTTTACTTTATAAACTGTGTGCAACGCACACCGAAGCCGTTGACCTTCTCGCATCGGTCAGGCGTCACCCCCTATACCTCCTCTTACGAGTTTGCAGGGAGCTGTGTTTTTGTTAAACAGTCGCCAGGGTACTTTCGCTGCGTCTCTCGCCGTAGGCGAGAGCGCTGACACTCGCTGACTTGACGCTGAATTACGCAGAAAAAATTCTGCGACCTTCTGCGTATTGTCTGCGTTATTCCGCGCTCTTGTCTACGACAAGAGAAGGCCTTATCGCTAACTTACGGCCGCTTTTTTGCCGAGTTCCTTAACGAGGACTCACTCGTTTCCCTGAGGCTACTCGCCTCATCCACCAGTGTCGGTTTACGGTACGAAATCCGCTGAATAATTTCTTAGAAGTTTTTCTTGAAAGACTCTTCAAAAGAATTTCCTGATTAAAAAATCAAGATTTTGCCTATGCGCGAACGTTGAAATTAAACTCAGTTCGACAGATTTTCTTATCGAACCGTTCTTAACACAGGCAATGCCAAACCAATAAGGCACTCCTTTTTATTTTCTTTGTCACTCCATCGATATCCAACGGACGGATTGGAATATTAACCAATTGTCCATCAGCTTCGGCTTTCGCCATTGCCTTAGGATCGCCTAACCCTCCGCTGATTAACATTGCGGAGGAAACCTTGGATTTGCGGGAATCCGATTTCTCATCGGATTTGCGGTTACTCATGCCAACATTCTCTCTTCTCCCGCCTCCATTAGTTCTCACGAATCTAACTTCGGTGGCGGGAAAATGCTCTCCTACCGCCGCTGCGCAGCAGCGGCGAGTCAAAAAGTCAAAAAGTTAAAAGTTCATAAAGGAAATACTTTACAAACTTTAAAATTTGAAACTTTGAACTCGTCGATGCTGCGCATCGACCCGTGTCTTCGGTAATTTGCTTAGCCCCGGTAAATTTTCGGCGCAACCCGCCATCGAATAGTGAGTTGTTACACACTCTTTAAAGGATGGCTACCTCTAAGCCAACCTTCTATCTGTCTATGGCGAATTACTACCTTTAACACTTAGCAAATATTTAGGGACCTTAGACGACGGTCAGGGCTGTTTCCCTTTTGAACATGGAGCTTAGCCCCCACATTCTGACTGCCCGCCAAAATTTCCGCCATTCGGAGTTTAACTGAGGAAGCGAGATTTCTCCCTGTCAACCTCAACTAGTGCTCTACCTGCGGAAAAATTAAAGACGGACGCTAGTCCTAAAACTATTTCGGAGAGAACCAGCTATTACCAGGCTCGATTAGCTTTTCACTTCTTACCTCAGCTCATCCAAAGATTTTGCACAATCAACTGGTGCGGACCTCCCTCCGACTTTCGTCGGAGTTCATCCTGGCCAAGGTAAGCTCGCCTGGCTTCGGGTCTTAGGCAAACCGTGATACCTACTCAAATTTTTGGACTCT
>CAZAUC010000002.1:19014-25366 GCA_964488305.1 uncultured Candidatus Saccharibacteria bacterium | reverse complement strand
GCGCTTTTAACACTCGCTTTCGCTGTGCCTCCATCCCATAGGATTTAGACAAACGATTTACCTAAACTCGTTGGCTCATTCTTCAATAGGCACGGCGTCACTCCTCGCTACCGCTCGGAGTTCCTAAAAATCAAAAATCAAAATGCAAAAATCAAAATTATTGAAGTTGCCGTAGGCAACAACTTAAATTTTAAACTTTGATATTTAAACTTTGAATTTAGGAGCTTTGAGCGATAGCGATAAAGCTCCGCCTCCTTGTAAGCGTATGGTTTCAGGTACTATTTCATCGGCCTTGCCGGCCTGCTTTTCACCTTTCCCTCACGGTACTAGTTCACTATCGATCACAAGATGTATTTAGCCTTGCCGGATAGTTCCGGCTGTTTCCTCCGATGCTTCCTGTCATCGAAGTACTTAAGAACCCCAACGACCTTACGGTGTCGGAGTCCCGACTTTTACGTCGGGATAAAGAATTTTGGTTATTTTGGTTTCGCATACAGGGCTATCACCTTTTATAGCGCGGCTTTCCAGCCGCTTCCGCTACCAAAATAATTTGTAACCAAAATTGACTAACGACGAACAACCAACGATTTGCGATTAAAATCGCAAACCGTCAGTCATAAGTCGTGAGTCAAAATTTCCTCATCTTACAACCTCCAAAGCGCGCGCAGCGCGCAGTTAGTTAGTTGCTGGCGAATTAGTTAATTTTTTAAAGACCAATTAACCAACTATCCAATTAACTAATGAACTGTGTGCTACGCACACCTAGATTTAGGCTCCTCCCTTTTCACTCGCCGCTACTAAGGGAATAAACGTTTGTTCTTTTTTCCTCCGGTTACTGAGATGTTTCACTTCACCGGGTATGCCACCGCGCTCTACGCGGAAACTCCAATTTCCAAGCACCAAATTACAAATAATATTAAATGACCAAAAATTTAAAATTCAAAACGTTTTAGATTTTGAACATTGAAATTTTGGATTTGTTTGAAATTTGAAATTTGAGATTTGGGATTTCTGTGTAAAGCACGGCTTGCCGTGGTTTACACGGCAGGGTTTCCCCATTCGGAAATCTCCGGATCATAGGTTGCTAAGCACCTCCCCGAAGCTTATCGCAGCCACGCCGCGTCCTTCATCGCCATCTTGTGTCAAGGCATCCACCATACGCCCTTAATTTAACTTGTCTCTAATCCCATTTGTGCCTCGCTGCTGCTCACCACAAACCCTACCAATTTACGAATATCTACAAATTTTACGAATTAGTAATATTAGTAATGATTAGTACATTGGTAGGATATGTGCTGAACAATAGCGAGGCACGATACGGGATTTGAGGATTCGGATAATTACTATATAACGAATATCTTCTTGAATAATCCACGAATGCTTCGAATTTTTCTCGAATACTGTAAAATATTTGAGATTTATTCGATTTTATTCGAGATGGATTCGAGAGATATTTGTGTTTTTCAATGGGCAGTCTATTCGGAGAATCAGATTTAGAGAAATAAAAAGCCGCGCGGTGCGCGGCCAACACGACAAAAAGAATCGCCTTTATGTGTCAGCCGCTTTGTGTTTTCATCAATTTCATCATGTACGATTAATTATATATGAGGGCAAAACGTTGTCAAGGGGGGATAACTGAGGCCTTATGGGTGGCTCTTCACCAGCTTGACAACTTCACTCAATTCTTCTAATGGGGATTCCGCTCTGCTTCCCGGCCTATAAATAAATTTTCGCGGGTCATATTTCAATATACCCTTGTCTCCTTTTTTCCTTGGAACGATATGCAGGTGCAGATGATGAACTCCTTGGCCCGCCAGTTCTCCTTCGTTCCACGCGTAATTAAATCCTTCGGCTCCGAAAGTTTTTATCAGGGCATTTTTAATTTTCTTTCTTAGTTCCAGAATCGCGCTTGTTTCTTCGGGTGTTAATTCATCAAAGCTCGAAACGCATCTTATCGGCGCCACAAGCATATGTCCCGGAGTTATTGGGATATTAGTAGGAAAAGCAAAAGCAAGATTATTTTTTTCAACAATTATTTTCTCTACGTCAGAGTTGTTGCAAAACGGGCAGATTTCCATGGGAGACATAGGGGAGTTGCACCCCTGCTGAGAGTTCCACAAACTCTAGTGCTACTGCTACACCAATGTCTCCATAAATTTCTCTCTCTCTTTTATATCGTGATGGACTAAATGATGGCAATTATGACAAAGCCAAGTTAAATTTTCAACATCATTATTTTTTCTATTAAGATCTACATGATGAACCGTCAATATTCTTTTGTCTTTTGTTTTACATAATCGGCATATCTGAGGCACCCTACTTTTAATCAGTATGTTTTTATAAGCACTTTCTCCTCCTTTCCAATTCGCATGGCTTTTACCAACATAAACCATGGAATTCCTCCAGATTGTTTGACATGATTTACTGCAGAAATATTTTTTACTTTTTGAGCTTTTTAATTCTTTTGGGGTTCTATATATTTGTTTTTTGCATATAAAACAAGGAATCAGTTCGCCGTTTTTCTGAGATTCAAATTGACACTTTTTGGAACAATATTTACCCCATCCCTTTTTTAGCCAACTTGGCTTGGTATAAAATATTTTTCCGCAGATTTTACACTCTACTTGCGGCATATAATAAATTATACGCCAATTATTTCGGTTTGGGAAATAAAGGTGTTGTGTATAATTACCACAACACATTACTATTACCTTTATGTGCCAGGGGGCAGAATCGAACTGCCGACGCCTTGCTCTTCCAAAGAGTTGGACTATATCATCACCCGCCTAAGTTTTGCGAAATAAAATTTTGGCGGGGCTGGGCGCTTCCCGACGCACATAAAAAATTGTATGCGCGGTACTCTCTCACGAGATAGTCTCTACACCTTCCGAACACATAATGCTTTATGTATTCGGCTTGGCTCGGGATTGTCCCAAAAATGGGAGTTTCCCCGAATTCACCCAGTTTTTCAATCCGCCTCTCGGCGGAAAGGCCCAAAGATTTAGGCAAGCGCTCTACCACTGAGCTACCCTGGCAAAATATTTTGTGCGGGACAAGCTGAGCTACCGCGGCAAAATATACGGCTCCACATTCATTTAATATATTACAATTTTCTATTTTTACAAATTTGGTCTCCCCGGGAGGAATCGAACCTCCATTTAGGGATTAGAAGTCCCTCGTTCTATCCGTTGAACTACGGGGAGTTATATTGAAAAATCTCTAACGCCTAATTTCTAACTATGCCGTTGAACTTTTGCGGTTTTCAATTATAATAATCGTAATTATGGCAAAAAACAAGATTAATAAATTACCGACAAGCACCGGTAAAATTCCGCGTAAATCAGCGTCGAGTCCGCGTGAGTCTGCGGTTGAATGGCAGGCACCGGAATTTGAGTCTTACTCTAAGGATGTTTCATGGTATTGGTTGAGCTTGATTATCGCGATTGTAATTTTGGCTTTGGCGATTTGGCAGAAAAATTTTTTATTTGCCCTTTTTATTATTATTGCTTGGGCGTTGATTATTTATTTGACCCGGCGTCCTCCGACGATTTGGCAATTCAAAATTGACGGAAAAGGAATAGAAATTAGTTTGCCCAAAAGCCGGGAAGCCAGAAGGTTTTATTCTTACGATGAAGTTGATGGGTTTGACATTAAGTCGGGCGGCGGCAAATACGGGGAACTGATTCTGAAATTAAAAGCAAAACTTTCTCCCTATTTGAAGGTTAACATATATTCGGCGGACGAAGAAAAAATTAATAATTTTTTACTGAAGTTTTTACCCAGAGAAGAGTACCATATTTCTTTGGCTGATTCGGTTTCAAAATTGATAAGATTCTGAAAAATCAAAATTTAAAAATCAAAAATCAAAATTACAATGTAAAATTCAAAATTACCAAATGTCAAAATCGGATTTTGAAATTAACCCATTTTTAACATTTTAATCTGGCATTTTCCATTTTGATATTTACATTTTAAACTTTTCTAACGCCCTCATAGTTCAATGGATAGAACGCGGGATTGCGGATCCCGTAATCGAGGTTCGACTCCTCGTGAGGGCGCAAAAATGATCAAACTTTCCACTCCTCTTTCTGAAATAAAAGGTATTGGACCTAAGTTTTTTGAGCGCTTGAAGAAATTCGGTCTAGCGACGGCCGGGGATTTACTTTGGCATTTCCCTTTTCGCTATGAAGATTTTTCCCGGATTTCTAAAATTGCCGATTTAAAAATAGGCGAACGAGCAACGGTTCAAGGCGTAATTTCGGATATCAAATTAAAACGTACTTGGAAGCGCCGGATATTCATCGTTGAAGCATTAATAAGCGATGACACGGGCAGCATTAAGGCGGTTTGGTTTAATCAGCGATTCCTGCTTTCCATTTTTAAAAAAGGTAAATCAGTTAATTTAGCCGGTAAGGTGGTGGAATCGGAGAAAGACGGATTGATTTTATCGCACCCCGCCCATGAACTCATAAATTCTGATTCAGGAAATGACCCAAAACACACCGGGCGTCTGGTGCCAATTTATCCGGAAACAAAAAGATTAACTTCAAAAGCATTAAGATTTTTAATTAAACCCCTGCTGGATGATTTGGAAAAATTGAACGACCCGATTCCGCCGAAAATTTTGAAAAAACAAAATTTTCCGGAAATCAATTCGGCGTTGAAACAAATTCATTTTCCCGAAAACCTGCGGCAGGCTCAGAGCGCCAAAAAAAGATTCGCTTTTGAGGATTTATTTTTTCTGCAATTAGCCAATATCCGTTTGAAATTTCAGCTGAGCCGGGAAAAGGCGTACGCTTTTCCGATGGACGTGGAATTTATCAAAATGCTTTTATCAAAATTGCCTTTTGAATTAACCCAAAGCCAGAAAAAATCTCTTTTTGAAATATTAAAAGATTTGGAAAAGCCGCACCCAATGAACCGCCTGCTTCAGGGAGACGTCGGCAGTGGTAAAACAATCGTAGCGGCTTTAGCGGCCATGGTTGTCAGTAAATCCCTCAACGCGGCTCAGGGTAAACAAACCGCTTTTATGGCGCCGACTGAGGTTTTAGCCAGACAGCACTATTTAGCTTTTAAGAAATTTTTCCCAGGTTTTGATGGCGGGGTGGCTTTACTGACTTCCTCGGAATCAAGAATTTTTTACGGCGATGATTTAGAAACCAAAATCAAAAAGCAGGATTTAATTAAAAAAATATCCAGTGGCGGAATAAAAATCATTATTGGCACCCATGCCTTAATACAGAAAAACGTTAAATTTAAAGACTTGGCTTTGGTGGTAGTTGACGAACAACATCGTTTTGGCGTCAAACAGCGAGCCGAATTAATTGACCAAAGCCCGGATGTATTGCCTCATTTTTTAAGCATGTCAGCTACCCCGATTCCCCGAACTTTAACTTTAACTATTTTCGGCGATTTGGACTTATCAATTATCAGCGAGTTACCTGAAGGAAGAAAGGAAATTATTACTAAAATTGTTGCGCCGGTTAATCGCGACAAAGCCTACGCTTTCATTCGAGGTCAAGTAAAAAAAGGCAGACAGGTATTTGTCATTTGCCCCCGCATTGAACCGCAGATAAACGCGGATGAGACGCAGATAAATGCAGATATCAGCGTAAATCAGCGTGGCAATCTGCGTAGATCAGCGTTGCTTTGGGAAACCAAAGCAGTCAAAGAAGAATACGAAAAACTCTCTCAAAAAGTTTTCCCGGATTTAAAAGTTGGATTACTCCACGGCAAGTTAAAAGCCAAAGAGAAAGCCGAAGTAATGAATAAATTTTCCGCCTCTGGCGGAAAAGACGCTAAAATTGATGGTTCGACTTCGCTCACCATCAATCCTGAGCAGAGTCGAAGGATTGATAGTTCGACTTCGCTCACCATCAATCCTGAGCAGAGTCGAAGGATTGACATTTTAGTTTCCACCTCGGTGGTGGAAGTCGGCGTTGATGTGCCAAACGCCACCATTATGATGATTGAAGGCAGTGAACGATTCGGTTTGGCCCAGCTCTATCAGTTTCGCGGCCGGGTAGGCAGGGGAGAACATCAATCATTCTGTTTTCTTTTTACTGATTCTTCAGCCAAAACAACTTATAAAAGATTGTATTCATTATTGGAAGCGAAAAACGGCTTTGAACTGGCCGAGAAGGATTTGGAAATTCGCGGGCCAGGAGAATTCTTGGGCGAGACACAAACCGGCCGGCCGGATTTGGCAATGAAAGCGGTTCAAAATCCGGATTTGGTCAAAGCCAGTCGCGAGGCAGCCATGGATTTATTAAAAACCGACCCGGAATTAAAAAACAACCCATTACTTCTTGAGAAATTAAAGATTTTTGAAAAAGAAGTGCATTTAGAGTAG
>CAZAUC010000002.1:0-18914 GCA_964488305.1 uncultured Candidatus Saccharibacteria bacterium | reverse complement strand
ATGAAAACCTTAAAAGAATTCATTCAGGAAGCCGAGAAAAATAAAGTAGCCATCGGGCATTTTAATGTTTCTGACTTAGTCGGGCTAAAAGCGATTTTTGGCGCGGCCCGCGAACTTAAATTACCTATAATAATCGGCGTTTCCGAAGGCGAGCGGGATTTTATTGGCGTTAGGCAAATTGCGGCTTTGATAAAAAGTTTACGCGAGGAACATGACTTTCCGATTTTTTTGAATGCTGACCACACCAAGTCTTTGGAAAAAACCAAAGAGGCGGTGAAAGCGGGTTTTGACGCCATTGTTTTTGATGCCAGTAAATTATCTCTAAAAGAAAACATTAAAAAAACCAAAGAAGCGGTGGCTTATGTAAAAAGCGTTAATCCCGATATCTTAGTTGAGGGTGAGATAGGGTATATTGGTAGCGGTTCAACAATTTTAAAAGAAGTTCCCGCAGGGGCGGTCATTAAACTGGAGGATTTAACTAAGCCGGAAGAAGCCAGTCAATTCTTAAAAGAGACAGACGTAGACCTGCTCGCGCCGGCCGTCGGCAACGTCCACGGTATTTTCAAAAATGCGCCTCAACCAAATTTAAACATTGAAAGAATTACCGAAATCAAAAACGCCGTCGGTGTGCCCCTGGTCTTGCACGGCGGTTCAGGAATAAAAGACGAGGAATTAGAAGCCGCTATTGACGCAGGCATTTCAATCATTCATATTAATACCGAACTGCGATTGGCCTGGCGGCGGGGAGTAGAAAAGGCATTTAGAGAAAATCCCGAGGGGGTTGTGCCGTACGAACTATTGCCAACAGCCGTTGAGGAAATCAAAGAAGTAGTTGAACATAAATTGAAATTATTCAATAAAATATAAACCTACCAATATACTAATCATTACAAATATTACGAATTAGTAAGATTAGTACAAATTAGTAAATTAGTAGGTCAGCGAAACTATGGAATTAAGCGTTCAAAAACGTGAAATATTGGGTAAAAAGGTAAAATTCTTGAGAGAACAAGGCTTGATTCCGGCTGAACTTTACGGTCATGGGTCGGAAAACGTTCATTTAAGCATTCCAGCGAAAGAGTTTACTAAACTTTTTAGAGAGGCCGGCGAAAGCACGATAATAAATTTGAATCTGGAAAATGAAAAAGTGCCGGTTTTGATTCATGATTTGCAAAAAAATCCCCTAACCGATGAAATTTCTCACATTGATTTTTATCAAGTGAGAATGGATGAAGAAATTACCGCTTCAATTCCCTTGGAATTTATCGGTGAAGCGCCGGCAGTCAGAGAAAAAGGCGGCGTTCTGATTAAAGCGGTTCAGGAGGTTGAAATTGAAGCACTGCCGGCAGATTTGCCGCATAAAATTGAAGTTGATTTGAGCGGGCTTTCCGACATCGGGATGAGTATCCACGTAAAAGACCTCAAAGTTAATGAGAGGGTGAAAATTTTAATTGATGCGGAAATGGTAGTTGTTACGGTTACTGAACCGGCGAAAGAAGAGATTGAAGAAAAACCGATTAGCGTTGAGGAAGTGCAGGTGGAAGGGGAAAAGGAAGAAAAAGGAGAAAAAGAAGAGAAAAAAGAAGAAACCGAAAAAGAAGAAAAAAAGAAAGAGGAGAACAAGCGCGAATAACGCATTCAAAGACATTGCCGGAATTCTCGTTACCAGCGAATACCCTTTATGAAGCCAAAATATCGCAACCTCGTTGATATAAGAAGCAATAATCGCGCGAATCCAACCACTCGCGTGCTTAATTTAAATTTTAGAAAAACGGTTCACATCCCGTTTAAATTTTTAGTGAAATCAACTTTCGTATTATTTGTTTTCCTCTCCCTTGTTTTTGGTTCAGCGCTCGCCCCGACCTCAAGCGGTGTAAAAGCCGCTCAAAACAAAGAGAGAGAAGCTTTAGAAGAGCAACTGGCTCAGCTGGAAAATCAGATTGACCAGTACGAAACGCAGATTGAGCAATACAAAAAGCAGGGGTCAAGCCTTCAAGGAGAAATAAAGAAGATGGAGAGTCAGATTGCTAAACTTAATCTTCAGATAAAAGCAATAAATTTAAGCTTAGCCAAATTAGATGACGAAATCAGTTCCACACAAACGCAGATTACCCAAACAGAAAGCGACATCTCCATTAACAGAGAAAATCTGTCGCAGTTACTACAGACGCTTTATGAAAATGACCACAAGAACTTGGCCCAAATTTTACTGGCCAATCCGAAACTTTCAGATTTTTTCGGCGATATGAATAATCTCCTGGCGGTTCAGGAAAACGTTAAGATACTTATTAGCCAAATTGCCGAAGACCGCCAGAAATTAATTGACCAGAGAGAGATTCTGGGCTTGCAACGAACCGACACGGCTGCCCTCAAAGAATATCAGGACGCGCAGCGGGCGAGTATTGAGAAGACGCAGGCGGAAAAAAATAACTTGCTTAAGGCTACCAAGGGTAAAGAGGTGGAATACCAGAAACTTTTAACCGAGACCAAGAAGACGGCCGCGGAAATAAGAAAACAGATTTTTAAATTATTAGGCGGCGGTGAGCTGCAATTTGGAGATGCATATAAACTGGCTCAAATGGCAGAAAACGCCACGGGAATAAGAAGCGCTTTGATTTTAGCGGTTTTAGACAGAGAATCGGCTTTGGGCAAGAACGTCGGCAGTTGCAACTACAAAACAGCCATGCATCCTACCCGGGACATACCGGTTTTCTTGGAAATTATTAAAGAATTAGGCCTGGAAAAAAATCTGGAGGCGGGAGTAATTAAGGTTTCCTGCGCCAATTCTGATGGCGCCTATGGCGGAGCAATGGGGCCGGCCCAATTTATTCCGTCAACTTGGGTCATTTATAAAAAGAAGATAGCGGAAATTACGGGCAATAACCCGCCTTCTCCATGGAGCAATACAGACGCTTTCGTGGCCACCGCGCTTTATCTGAAAGACGCTTATAATTCTTCGGCCTGCGTCAATTACGCGAACCAATACAGCAATGTTTTGCCAAAACAGGTTTTACAGGAAAGATGCGCGGCGGCCAAATACTACGCCGGGAGCCGATGGTTTACTTATAGATTCGCTTACGGCGACAGGGTACTTACCCTGGCCAAGCAATTTGAAGAGGATATCGCCATTTTGAATTCTTAAAGGAATTCAAAATGAAATTTTTAAACTTCAATTATCAATTTTCAAATCTGTTTTTTGAACGCCTTAATTATTGGTTTAAGTTCTCCGTTTAAAATATTTTCAATTTTGCTCCACTTTTTATTTATTCTGTGGTCGGTGATTCTATCTTGCGGTATATTGTAAGTCCTTATTTTTTCTGAACGGTCGGCGGTGCCGATTTGTTCCCGACGCATATTAGTGATTGAACCGACGGCCTTCGCATTTTCCATTTCAAAAAGTTTAGCTCGCAAAACTTCCATTGCTTTTTCACGATTGGCATGCTGAAATCTTTCGGAACGGGAAGAAACAACAATGCCGGTCGGCTTGTGTAAAATTCTCACGGCGGTTTCCACTTTATTCACGTTTTGTCCGCCCGGACCGCCGGCGCGGGAAAAAGAAACCTCAAGGTCGCTGTCGCGAATTTCCATCTCTTTGGCTTCAACTACCGGCAAAATTGCTACCGAAACAGTAGAGGTGTGAACCCGACCGGATTTTTCTGTTTTGGGTACGCGTTGGACGCGATGGACGCCCGATTCCTGCTTTAATTCATCGTAAACGCCTTCACCATTAATTTCAGCAACCAGGGTTTTGTAGCCGTCAAGCGAAGTTTGATTGAAATCAAGGATTATAAAACCCCAACCTTTTTTGGTCGCATATTTTTGATACATCCTCGTCAATTCGCCGGCAAAAATGGCCGCTTCATCTCCGCCCGCCCCCGCCCGTATTTCCAAAATTATTTTATTAGTCATATTATTAATTCTATTTTTAGGCCATAAAGAATTAGAGTAAATTGGTTATGGCGGAGGGGCCCGCCCCAACCCTGATTTTGAAAATAATTTTATTAATTGCGTTATTATCCACAATTTAGCAGCGCAGTAAAGATATTAACATTGATTTCGCTTTAAAAATTTGATTTTATTTAAAAGATATTAAAAATAGAGTTTATCGTCAAGGAAGATTAATTTGAAATTTTTATTCCAATAACCCGAAAGTGCCCTAGAATTAAACAATTCTGATTCAATCGTATATTTTGGGTATATTTTTGGATAATAATGAAAATACCGACAAAAATATTTTTTACAAAAGGGGTAGGCGTTCACAAGGATAAACTTGCTTCATTTGAATCGGCATTAAGAAGTGCCGGTATAGAGAAATATAATTTGGTTTACGTATCAAGCATTTTTCCTCCCCGGTGTAAAATCGTTTCCAGAGAAGAGGGTTTAAAATCACTTGGGGCAGGTCAAATAATTTATTGCGTTATGGCAAGAAATGAAACCAATGAACCGAATAGATTGATTTCTTCGGCCATTGGAGTGGCGGTGCCGAGCGATAAAAATAATTACGGTTATTTATCCGAACACCACAGCTTTGGAGAAAAAGCGGAAATAGCGGGTGAATATGCCGAAGATTTAGCCGCCACCATGCTTGCTACTACCCTTGGAATAGAATTTGATATTGCCACGGCATGGAAAGAAAGAGAACAAATTTATAAAGCGAGCGGTCACATATTTAAAACCACTAATACCTGCCAGACAGCCGAAGGAAATAAAGACGGCTTATGGACGACGGTTCTTGCCGCCGCCGTAATGCTTGGTTAAAATAGTCATTCAGTAAATTATCGTACAAATGGAAATTGATAAGCGGGTTCTATTTATTTTTTTTTATCCTGACTTTTTCTTTTTTCTCCTTCTTGCTTTTATAAGATTTTTTCTTGGCCGTTCTTGCTTTGAATTTTTCAACTCGGCCGGCCGTATCAATCAATTTTTCTTTACCGGTATAAAAAGGATGGCAGGCGCTGCAGATTTCAACCCGAATCTCCGGTTTGGTTGAGCCAACCGTAAATTCATTTCCACATGCACATTTAACTTTTGCCTTTAAATAATATTTTGGATGAATATCGCGTTTCATGAAACATAAAACATGAAGTATAAAACACAAAAATGCAACGTTTCGGGTTTCAAGCTCCAAGTTTCATGAAGTGTAGCATTGTTTTTATCGCTTGACAAGAGTAAGTCCTTCTTTATAATGAGAGGTGCGTAAGAATATGGGAAGGACCTTGAAAATTAAATGAGAAGTTCAGAATTTTTTTAGTTGTCCCAATTTTGCCCGAGAGGGCGAGCCGCAGGCGAAGGTCGAGCGGTTGCAAAAATTGAGGACCCCGCTTAGCGGGGTCAAATAGTTGCAGCCACTCGCACTTCGCTCGATGAGCTTGTGCTCGCGGGCATCTATTTGAGAGTTTGATCCTAGCTCAGGATGAACGCTGGCGGCGTGGATAAGGCATGCAAGTCGTGCGAATCAGTGCGGAGCACTGAGTCTCAAATTATCTCGAATTTGGCCGAGCTCGGCTCGGCTCACAAATTATTCGCGAATATTCGCGATAGTTATTCGAGATTGATTAGTGATTCAGCGCTCTGCGCTGGTTAGCGGCGAACGAGTTAGTAATACCTTAGTACATACCACCGAGATGGGTATAGCCACTCGAAAGAGTGGGTAATACCCAATAGTATCGTGCTTCACTATTGTTCGGCACAATTATCAATTTACAATTTTCATTGAATTTTCAATGAACGAATTTTCAAACCTGTTTAAGTCGTATTTAAAAATTGAAAATTTAGTCATTGATTGAAAATTGAAAATTAGAAATTGAAAATTAAAGTGTCGAGTAATGGCGAGGCACGATTAAAGGAGTAATCCGCTCGGTGATTGGCTTAGGTCCTATCAGCTTGTTGGTGAGGTAATGGCTCACCAAGGCTATGACGGGTAGGGGGGGTGAGAGCCCGATCCCCAACGACGAAACTGAGACACGGTTCGTACACCTACGGGTGGCAGCAGTCGAGAATATTCCACAATGGGCGAAAGCCTGATGGAGCGACGCCGCGTGCAGGAAGAAGGTCTTCGGATTGTAAACTGCTTTTCTCTGGGAGAAAGTCCGCAAGGATTGATAGTACCAGAGGAATAAGAGGTTGCTAACTCTGTGCCAGCAGCAGCGGTAATACAGAGACCTCGAGCGTTATCCGGATTTATTGGGCGTAAAGAGCGGGTAGGGGGCCCGGTGCGTTCATTGTAAAATTTCACCGCTCAACGGTGAACTCGCAATGAATACGGTCGGGCTAGAGGGCGTTAGAGGCAGATGGAACAGCCGGTGTAGGGGTGAAATCCGTTGATATCGGCTGGAACACCAAAGGCGAAGGCATTCTGCTGGGACGTTCCTGACCCTGAGCCGCGAAAGCGTGGGGAGAGAAAAGGATTAGATACCCTTGTATTCCACGCCCTAAACGATGTCCACTAGCTGTTTTGAGTGTCGACCCTCGGAGTGGCGAAGCTAACGCGTTAAGTGGACCGCCTGGGAAGTACGAACGCAAGTTTAAAACTCAAAGGAATAGACGGGGACTCGCACAAGCGGTGGAGCATGAGGTTTAATTCGACGGTAAGCGAGGAACCTTACCAGGGCTTGAAACCCCGATGACGATATTCCGAAAGGAATATTTTCTTCACAGACGTCGGGGCAGGTGCTGCATGGTTGTCGTCAGCTCGTGTTTTGAAATGTTCCCTTAAGTGGGGTAACGAGCGCAACCCTTGTCCTGCGTTACAAGTGTCGCAGGAGACTGCCAAGTCTAACTTGGAGGAAGGTGAGGACGACGTCAAATCCGCATGGCCCTTTGATGCCCTGGGCGACACTCATGCTACAATGGTCGGTACAATGGGCTGCTAAGTCGCAAGACGGAGCCAATCCCATCAAAGCCGGCCCTAGTTCGGATTGAAGGCTGCAACTCGCCTTCATGAAGTTGGAATCGCTAGTAATCGCGCATCAGCCATGGCGCGGTGAATACGTTCTCGAGTCCTGTACTCACAATAAACGCGCCCGGCAGATAAATAAACCAAGAAGTTAAAATCTTCTCTCAAGCACGCAAAAAACATTGTGTGCTTGGCGTAGTCAAATCACAGTCGTTTATGCCTAAGTCGCTATAACGACCGGCATCCCGGCCTTTTGGCTTAGGGACCGCGAGGTAGACGGCGGAGGGTGAGGAGACGAATGATAGTCCAAAATATTTATAGGACGGTCGAGCTATGATTGGGTGGTGAGCATAGCGAAGGCCCACTGAAAATCCTTTTTGGAATGTCAGGAATGGTATATTTATTGACCCGGGGAGATCTGGCGTAGTATAATGTAACTAACGCTGCGTCAAACTTCGACAAGCTCAGTTTGAAATGAGCATAGTTGAAGCCCAGAAGTCAGCTGAATCATATTAGTCCCGTTAAGCGGGATGAAGGATTCTCTCTAAATATTCTATGTTTAATTCTGATTACGTGGTTGGTTTAGTAGACGGTGAAGGTAGTTTTACCGTTTATGTTCGCGACCCAAACGAAAAAAAGGAGTTGAAAAGGCGGGTTAAAGCTGAACCGAGGTTTTATTTAAAGCTTGTAGAGAAAGATAAAAAAATTCTCTATAAACTGAAAGAATTTTTTGGTTGCGGAAATGTTTATTTCCAGAAGGATACCCGTTCAACTCATCAAAACTGTTATCGTTATGAGGTTGCGAATAGAAAAGATTTAAGAGAAAGGATAATACCGTTTTTCAAACTCAACAAACTTAATTTACCTTCTAAATCCAAAGATTTTGACATCTTTTGTAAGCTTGTCAAAATGATGGAGGATGGAAAACATCTTAATCCCGAAGGCTTGAGAAAAATGTACAGAATTAAACAAAAGATGCACCAGAGCACATAAATACTTTATGTGCTCGGCCGAGCACTTATAATAATAAGTGCTTTGGTTAGAGCTCGCCGTATGCGGGAAATCCGCACGTACGGTGGGAACGTCAATTCTGAGTTACCAGAAAACAATCGCCCGTCACATCAAGGAAGCCGGGAGTGGGTGAAGTCCGACATTAGTCAGGCCAGCCCAAATTCGGTAACATGGGTGAAGTCGTAACAAGGCACGCGTAGCGGAAGCTGTGCGTGGAACAACTAAATTGAAATTATTGTCGACTCCCGATATAATTATCGGGAAAGGTATTAATCGCTCGGCCTAAAACAGCGATTATCAATGCGGAGCATTGATTTGGGGCAACTAAAAAAGTTCTGATTAAGGCATAAAATGCGTATCGATACCAATATACGAATGGATGCGAATGATACAAATGACTTGGTAAAATCACTGTAAATATTCGTATCATTAGTATAATTAGTATATTCGCATCGCTACTATAATTTTGCATGTATAAAGTTTTATTAGTTGAAGACGACCCATTCTTGTCTTCTTTGTTAAAAAATCGTTTGCAAAAAGAACAGCTAGAAGTAATTCTCGCTAAAGACGGCGAGGAAGCTTTAAATTCATTAAAAACAGCTAAGCCGGATTTAATTCTTTTGGACATTATTTTACCGAAGAAATCAGGTTTTGAAGTGATGGTGGAAATCCGCAAGGATCCGCAGATGCAATCCAGCGATTTGCCCATTATTATCATTTCCAATCTGGGCCAACCAGAAGATATTTCACGGGGTCAGGAATTAGGAGCGATTGAGTATTTCGTTAAAGCTAAGACATCAATTGACGAATTAGTTCAAAACATAAAGAATTTTCTTGAAAAAGCCCAATAAGAAAGAGGAATTATCCACACCCTTTAATTGAAAAAAACAGAGAAAGGACTATCATTAAAACGAAAGGTCGGGGATAAAATTTCCAACATATTTTATCTTAATAAATTCGCCCTTAGATTAATTAGAATTTACCTTATTAAGGTAAGTAAGGGGTAAAAATTAAATTTAGACATTTATTTAATGAAAGAAACTAACGCAAGTCTCAGCAGGGCTTCCAAACGCGGCTTTACGTTAATTGAACTCGTTATTGTCATCGGCATCCTGGCGATTTTGGCGACAACGGTAGTCTTGGTTTTAAATCCCGCTCAAATTCTTGCCCAGTCCAGAGATTCTCAAAGATTATCAGATTTAAACAGCGTTAAAAGTGCGCTCGCTTTGTATTTGTCAACCGCTACCAGCCCGACTTTGGGCGAGACCGCGTATAGTACCGCGAGTAGCACCTGCGGTTTAAGCAGTGGTTGTACGGTTAGAGATGTTTATACGGTAGCTGGCTCTGGTTGGATAGGTGTGGATCTTACCGGTACAACCGGCGGCTCTGCCTTATCATCTCTTCCGAGAGATCCAACTAATAGTGGCACCTACCAATATGCTTATGATGGTGACGACACAAATAAAACTTTTGAACTTAACGCTAGACTGGAAAGCACCAAATATCGAGGTTTGATGACGAGTGATGGCGGCAACAAAGATACTTGTACGTCCTACACCGAAGAAACTTGTTATTATGAGGTGGGTACCGACCCGGGATTAGATTTATAAAATTTATCTCGCCGTGTTTTTTATTTTATTAATTTTAATTATTGCTTTTGGAGCGCAAATTTTTTTGCGCTTTTTTAATCATAAGAAAAAAATCATTTTATTTGGAAAGCGATTTGGCATAAACCTTTTTAAGGCGGATTTTCCGGGTCAGCTTTTTTTTATAACAGCCGCGTTCCTTATTCTGGCTTCAAATCTTTTCCAGGGTTACCGGCAATATCAATTATGGTTGAAAGATGATATCGCAAAATATTTTTTGCCGCCCTACCAGAGCGTCAATTATTTTATTTTTTATATTCTCGCCAGATTTTTCGCGCCCTATTTAATTTCATTGGTTGTGGCCATCGTGTTTTTATTTTTCGCGAAAGTCGTCAACAAAAGACGCCAAAACCTTCTTTTTTATCCCGAGGAACCGTATTTCGGCGCTTTGGCTATATTTTTAACCGGTTACCCTGGCTGGATTTTTTACCTTGTTTCATTAATATTGGTTTATTTATTAATTCATATTTGTTCATTATTCATTGTTCACGGTTCATCGTTGCGCATCTCTTTATATTGGCTATGGCTACCAACGGCGATTTTTGTTATAATAATACAAAAATGGCTGGAATTACTGACTTTATGGAATTTATTGAAAATATAATAATTTGATTATTGGATTCGGCATTTTTTAATTTAAAATTGAAAAATAAAAATGCAAAATGACAATACAAAGTTCAAAAAAAGTAAGAAATAATTTTAACATTTTTAATTACAATTTTAATCTTTGATTTTTACATTTTGCATTTACTATTATGCTTATCGTTCCCGCTCAAAAACTTAAAGAAATTTTGACAAAAGAGGATTTAATTAGCGGCCAAGCCTTTGACGGATTAATGTCTGAGGCCAAAAGGATGGGTCAAAACATTGCCGACCTTTTAATCTCGCAGAATTTTATTACCGCGGATTATTTTTACAACATAGTCGCCAAGTATTTTGGCGTTGAGAGGATTAATTTGGGCAGTCGGGTAATTGAAGAAAAAATTTTAAGAACCTTATCGGAAGAGCTGGCCAGGCAGAAAAGGGCGGTTGTTTTCGCCAGAGAAGCGGACGGCACTTTTGACGTGGCAATGGAAGACCCTTCTGATTTAGAAACAATTGAATTTCTTAAAAAACATCTTAAAACGAATATCAAGCCTTTTTTAACCAGCCCGGATGATTTAAATCGCGGTTTTTCTTTATACGGCCGTCATTTGACGGAAGATTTTAAAAAAATTATTGAAGAAAACATTCAAGCCACCCTCCGAAAAAAAATGGGAGATATTAAGGAGGCGGCTAAAGACGTGCCGATAGTCGCCATTATTGACAACCTTCTCTCTTATGCCATTTCCCTTCGTTCTTCTGACATCCACATTGAAATTTTGGAAAACGCAATTTTAGTCAGGTACCGTATTGACGGCGTTCTTCATGAAATAATCAGAATTCCCAAGGAGGTTCATCCAGCCATTGTCGCCAGAATAAAACTTTTGGGCGGTTTGAAAATAGACGAACACCTGAAACCGCAAGACGGCCGTTTCCGCCATAAAGTTGGACCGGATTTGATTGACGTTCGCGTAGCCATCATACCGGTATTTTACGGGGAAAAAGTTGAAATGCGCCTTTTGTCGTCAACCCAGAGGCCTCTTTCCTTGGAAGAGCTGGGTATTTTGGAAGAAACCAGAAAAATTATTGAAGAGAATATTAAAAAGACATACGGTATGATTTTGATTTGCGGGCCAACCGGCTCCGGAAAAACCACCACGCTTTATTCAATTTTAAATATTTTAAATCGGCCTGAGGTCAACATCGTTACCATTGAAGACCCGATAGAGTATGACATTAAATATATCAACCAGACCCAAATTAATCCCTTGGCCAGCATAACTTTCGCCAGCGGATTAAGGGCAATTTTAAGACAGGACCCGAATATAATTATGGTTGGCGAAATTCGCGACGAAGAAACGGCGGAAATTTCCGTTCACTCCGCCCTAACCGGACACCTTTTGCTTTCCAGCTTACACACCAATGATGCGGCTACCGCCGTGCCAAGACTGGTTGATATGAAGATTGCGCCGTTTTTATTAGCGGCGGTTTTAAACATTTGTCTTGCCCAGAGATTGGTAAAAAAGATATGCCTAAATTGCATTGAGTCTTATTCGCCGGACGCCAACATAGTTGGTCTATTGGAACGGCAGCTAAAAGAGGCCAACGTCAACTCAAAAATGAAAGTACCAAAACTCCTCTATAAAGGAAAAGGATGTTCGGTCTGCAATCAGAGCGGTTACCACGGACGGATAGGTATTTTTGAAGTTTTGAACGTTGACGAAGAATTAAGAAAGTTGATTATCAACCCTGATTTTTCTCTGGATAATTTGAATAATCTGGCGAAATCAAGGGGAATGATGACTATGTTTGAAGACGGTTTGCGTAAAGCCGCACTAGGCATAACGACGGTGGAAGAAGTACTTCGCGTGATACGAGAATAGTGAATTAGAGAATTGGATAATTAGCGAATTAGTTTATTATATTTTTCCAGTTAACTAATTATCTAATTAACCAATCAACAAATAATGCGTTTTCATTACATTGCTTCCCAACCTAATGGCAGAGTAATTGAAGGAGATTTTGAAGGCAGCGGACCAGCTGAAGTTTTGGAACATTTGGCCGGGCAGGGATTAAAACCGATTTCAATTAAAATTCTTAAGGGAGTGGAAGAAATAAGCCGGAAATCATTTTTTGGAAAAAGCATTACGGTGGCCGACAAGGTTTTCCTGACGAAATATCTGTTTCTGATGCTGAAGGTTGGCACGGACCTTTTAAAAGCAATTGATATTTTGATTAATGACCTTGATAAACCGGCTGTCAAAGCCTTGTTAATGGAAATTCGCGGGGCACTGGAAAAAGGAATGCCTTTTTACAGTACGTTTTTGAAGTACCCGAAATATTTCTCGCCGGTTTTTACCAATCTCATCAAGGCGGGTGAAACCTCGGGTAATCTGGAGAAGGTTTTTGAAGATTTGAGCGTTTCCCTTGAGAAAGAACAGGACCTTAGGCGTAAAATTAAATCTGCCTTAACTTACCCTATTATTCTGCTAGCTGGTTCGTTCTCCATTCTCATTCTATTGGTCACTTTTGCGGTGCCGCGAATCGCCAACATTTTTTCTTCTTTCAATACCCAACCGCCATTTTTTTCCAGGATAGTTATTTCCGTGGGCTTATTTATTGGCGACTACATCTGGTTTATACTGGTTGCCATAGTGTTGATGGTCGTTTCCTTGTGGTACTTATTCGCCAAAACCAATTCGGGAAAGAGAATTTTGTATCGGTTTGCCATGAAATTGCCGGTAATTAAAAACGTTTTGAAACAAATGGCCCTCCAGCGTTTTGCTTCCACCTTGTCTTCGCTCTTAATGGCTGGTTTGTCAATTTTAGATTCTTTGGAAATCACCGCTCAAACGGTTGGTTTTGAAGATTTAAAAAACAGTTTAATGCGCGTATCCCGGGAGGGAATAGCTAAAGGATTGACGATCGGCGAGGCATTCCGTCGGGAGACTATTTTCCCTAGGGTGGTGGTTAATTTAATGGCTATTTCTGAAAAAGCTGGTCACATTGAAAATATCCTTTTGGCGCTGGCTGATTTTTATGAAGGGGAAATAGAAACGGCCGTTAAGACAATGGTTAGTTTTTTGGAACCGGTTATGCTGATGGCAATTGGTATTATTATCGGCACGATTGCCGTATCAATTATTGTGCCGATTTATCAATTGGTCGGACAATTATAATAATAAATGTAAAATTCAAAAATCAAAATGTAAAATCTATGCGTTTCGCCTGCGGCGAAAAATCATTTTAACATTTTACATTGTCATTTTTCATTTTGATATTTACATTTTAAATTTTTTTGAAACGGTTTCCATCCGCACCAATTAAGCATAAAATTTCATTGCATTGTCGCCCAAAGCGACCAGTTCTTGATATGGCGCGGGGGTTTAGTCTTATTGAGCTTGTTATCTCTATCGCCATTATCGCCATTTTGGCGGGCGTCGGTTTTATAAGCATTTTAAATTACAAACAGCAACAAGCCCTCCTTTCAGCCACCCAAGAAATTATTGCCGTGTTTAGAAACGCTCAAGACCGCTCTATTAGCCAGGAAAGCGGCGGTCGCTGGGGCGTTCATTTTGAAAATCCTTCAAGCGGCAATGATTTTTACGATTTATTTCAGGGATTAAGTTATACCACAGGCACCGTTGTTTCTCGCAGTACCCTGCCTTCCGGCGTTCAATTTGATAACCCGGTTCCCGGTGCCAATTCTACGATAATTTTTTCTCCGATTACGGGTTTGCCCGATGCTCCCGGCACAATTAAAATATCGTTGATGAACAATCCAACGAGTTCAAGCACGATTAGTGTAAATGTTAATGGAGAAATACAATATTAAAGGTTTGGCTCAAAAATCTGAGCAGACAAAGAAAAATTTTTGATGACCAGACTTTAACCGAGCACATAAAACATTATGTGCTCGGTGCTTGATTTTATGAATAAATTTTTATCATTAAATTCAAAAATTTATAAAAAATCGGCAGGCCAGTCACTGGTAGAAATTCTTATTGCCATAAGCGTGGGTGCCATCTTAATCGGCGGCGCCACTACGGTAATAATCTCAATTTTAAGAAGTAATTTAGAAACTCGTAATGTTCAAATAGCCACGTCTTTAGCTCAAGAATATTTAGACAATGTTCAGTCATTAGCAGAATCAGATTGGCACATTATTTATGCTCTTCCATCGGATAAAGGTCCGGATTCCCAGTTTTATCTGACGGCTAGCGGCACGAGTTTTGCGATACTCGCCGGCGCCACCTCCACCGTGGCGGAAGGAAGGACTTTTACGCGTTATTTTTCAATAGAAAATACTAACCGCGACCTCTGCGGCGCAGGCGATATTTCCGCTGCAGCTACCTCAACTTGTACCAGCGGACCCGGCAGCACCGGAACAGCGGATGATCCTTCAACGCAAAAAATTACCATTACCATCAGCTGGCCTGAAAATAGGTCAATTTCCAGAACTCAATACCTGACCCGCAATATTAACAAGGTTTTTGCCCAAACCGATTGGTCCGGTGGCCCGGGCCAGACAGGCCCAATTACTTCAGTAAACAATATGTTCGCCAGCTCAACGGACCTTGATTACAGCACCTCAACCGGTTCAATTGTCATTCAGGGATTCTAGTAATAAATTTTCAATTTCTAATGCTCAGTTTTTAGTTAGTTTCTAATAGTTTCTAAGAAAAGCATGAATTTGGTTAAAAAAATAATATTATTGGCAATAGTGATTGTTGGTGCGGGTTCTTTTATTTTCATTGCCCATGCTACCATCAATATTGATTCAACCTATCATTGGGCTTGGAACGACGTTATTGGGTGGATTGATTTTTACTTTGACGACATTCATCTTGTCGGTAACAGACTGAAAGGTTATGCCAGTTCTTCGGTCGGCTACATTGCTTTTGATTGCCAGAGTTCGCCAAATGGTAATATTTGTTCTACCAGCGATTTTGCAGTTGAAAACGACGGCAACGGCAATCTCTCCGGCTGGGCCTGGAACGACGTCATCGGCTGGATTAGTTTTGACAGTGCCACTGCAAGCTCTTCCTATGTTTATCAGGTAAGCGTTAGCCCCAGCACCGGTGATTTCAGCGGCTGGGCATGGAACGACGTTATCGGCTGGATTAGTTTCAATTGTCTTGATACTAATAGTTGTGCCACCTCGGACTACAAAGTTAAAAGCAGTACTGAATGGACGGGAGAACCGTTAACCGGCAACCTAACTTCTTCCATATTTGACAGTCAGGTAGCATCCGGCGCGGCGATTAATAGCATTATGTGGCAAGGCAGTAAGCCTTTCGGCACCAATGTCAGGTTTCAAATCGCTTCGTCTAACTCTTCAGGCGGCCCTTGGTCTTATCTTGGCCCAGACGGCTCCGGCACTACCTATTATGCGCCTACAGACGTTGACATACCGGTTCAGATTAATTTAACCCAGCATAATAATAAAAGATATTTCCGCTATAAAATGTTTTTGGAATCAAACGTCGCCCAGACGGCCAGCCCCAGAGTTGATGACGTAATAATTAACTGGTCGCCTTAAAGTCGCTTAAAACGTTTTCTGTTTTTATATTTTTAGTTATGATAGAATAATAAGAAATAATAAAACTTATTTAAAAATAAACATGTTTAAATTAAATAAAATTTTAATTGGCACAATCATTATTCTATTATTGGTTTTCGGCGCGGTTATTTATTGGCAGAAAGTCGGTTTTGAAAGGTCTTATTGGGCTGTTTATCTAAATACCGGAGATATTTATTTCGGGAAATTAAGTTTGTTTCCGCGTTTTTCGCTTAGCGATGTTTGGTTTCTTCAGCGTAATGCCGATGACGCTCAGAACTATTTGAGTATAGCTAAATTCGACGATGCTTTCTGGGGGCCACAGGACAAAATTTACATTAATGAAAAAAATATTATTTGGAAAACGAAATTGAGAGAAGACGGTCAGGTTTTTGGTTTCATCAGAAGCTCAGAATCTTCTTTGGCTGCGCCCACTCAATAATTAAAAGTATGAGCTGCCTTTTTAAATTCCCTAAAAGAACGAGAGCCGCCGCCACTCTGCCGATTGTGCTTCTGGTGGGGGGTCTGGCCGTAGAAATTGGCATCGCCGGCGCATTCATCGCTTATTTTTTAAGTCAAAGCAGTTTTGGAATTAAATTGTCCGGTGAAGCTTTAGCCGCGGCCCGGGCCGGTATTCAAGATGCCAGAATAAAAATAGTTAGAAATAAAAATTTTATTCCCGGCTCCAACCCTTATACTTTAAATATCGGAAATAACAGCGCTCAAATAACCGTTTGTAAAGATTTAAAAACCGTTTCTTCGGCTTGCGATACGCCAATGACCGGTAAATTTGAAATTACGTCTTTGGGGTCAGCCCTTACTAAATATCGGCAGGTTAAGGTCATTATTTATGTTGACGCTACAACCGGCGAAGCAAAGCTGGAATCTGAAAGCGAAACGGCGATATAATAAATTATCGTGAAATCTTTAGATTGAACATAAATCTATTTTTATCTATATTTTTCATTATAACCACGGAGAGAAACGTAGATGGAAATAGATAAACATAGATAAAGTAAGTATGAGCATTAAAAGAATTTTAAATATCATTAATCCCCAGCCGCAGGTTGGCGGTCTGGAAATCAGCGACTCGGCTTTGAGGTTCGTTATGGTTAAGGGAAGTAAATTGGGCCTGAACTCGCTAAATTTAACGGCGGGGACAATCAGCGAGGGAAAGATTAGAGATAAAGATAATTTTAAAACGGCCGTAAAAAAACTTCATTCTCAGATTGCCCGCAGGAAAGGGAAAAAGATCTACGTCATTTTAAACATTCCTGACGTAAATGTTTATACGCAGGTATTTAATCTGCCGATGGTAGCCATTGAGAATCTTGAAGAGGCCGCTCATTTGAATCTCCAGATGATTTCGCCAAGCGATTTTTCGTCGGTTTATTCTGATTGGCAGAAGGTTGGCGAAAACAAAACCGATGGCGGACAATTGGAAATTTTAGGAACCTTTGCGGCTAACAAAGCGGTTGATGAATTTGTTGAATGCTTAAAAGAGGCGAATTTTGTCGTGGCGGCGATTGAATTCCCCAGTTTGGCTGTTAGCCGTTTGATTTCCGGACTAGAGGGCTCAGTAAAACCGCTTCTTTTATTGTACATAACCAGCGGCGGTTTAAGCTTCGGTCTTATTAGGAACCGTAATTTATACTTTAATCATTTTGTGCCGTGGCCGGTTTCCGGAGAAAGACAGATTTCTTTATCTTCCATCAAAGAAATAATCATCCGTGAGACGCAGAGAATCTTAAATTTTTCCGGCACACATTGGCCCGATACCCAAATTAGCGATCTTTTGTTGGCGGCACCGGCCTTGGAAGAAAAAATATCCCAAATTATCTCTGAAAATTTCCCGCTCTCGGTTCAAAAAATTAATTTGCCGCCTAAATTGGTCGCCCCGGATAGCCAATGGTCTGTTAATAATAGCCAATTAACCTCTTTAGCGTCGGACTGGTTCGCCGCGCTGGGCTCGGCTGTCAGGGGATTAATCCCTCGAGCCAAAGATATTATTATCAGTTTGGCCAGCACCGGCACCGAAGAGGAATTTCGCCAGCACCAGCTTATAAACTTTATAAAAATCTGGCGCAACATAATCCTGACTTCTTTGTCTTTTATCCTTATCGCTTTCGCGGTCGTTGACCTTTTTCTGATGAGAGACGCTAATTCTTTGAATGGTCAGCTGGCTAATTTAGCTAACCTGCCGGAATTAAAAGAAGTTAATAAACTTCAAGAGGAAGCCGAAGAGTTTAACAGGAATATAGAATTAGGGCTTAGAGCCAAAAACCGAATTTATGATTGGTCCCAATTTTTTGGGAAAATTAGAGAGCTGGCTGGCGAGGCCGTTACAATTGAAAGAGTTTTCATTCAGGCAAAAGAAACGCCCATTTTATTAAATGGTCAGGCGGCAGACGAAAAAACCGTAATTGATTTTAAAAATAAATTAGCGCAAGACCCGCAGTTCCAAAACGTCGATTTACCCCTGTCCAATATCGTCTCAGCGGCTGACGGTTCATTAAAATTTACCATTACCTTTAAATTGAAATAGTTGATGGAATATAATCATGAAAAAATTGAAAAAAAATGGCGGGATAGATGGGAAAAACAAAGAACTTACGAACCAAAATTAGAAAGAGCAAAAAAACCTTTTTATAATTTAATGATGTTCCCTTATCCTTCAGCTGAGGGCTTGCATGTTGGCAATGTCTATGCTTTTGTCGGCTCCGATATTTATGGTCGTTTCAAAAGAATGCAGGGAAATGATGTTTTTCAGCCTATCGGCCTTGACGGTTTTGGCATCCATTCGGAAAATTACGCTTTAAAGATAGGCACTCATCCGATGAAACAGGCCGAAATTTCCGAGAAGAGGTTTTATGAGCAGCTCAAATCAATTGGCGATGGCTTTGCCTGGAATGAACGGTTGGAAACTTACGACCCGGAATACTACCGCTGGACTCAATGGATATTTGTTCAGATGTTTAAAAACGGCCTGGCTTATCGAAAGAAACAAGCGGTCAATTGGTGTCCATCGTGTAAAACTGTCTTGGCGGATGAACAAGTAATCGGCGGCGAATGCGAACGTTGTTCCAGTCAGGTTATTAGAAAAGAATTGGAACAATGGTTCTTCAGGATTACCAAATACGCCGAACGCTTGCTTAGAAACTTAGGAAAAATTGATTGGTCGGAAAAAGTTAAAATTGCTCAGAAAGAATGGATAGGAAAA
>CAZAUC010000001.1:3304-37761 GCA_964488305.1 uncultured Candidatus Saccharibacteria bacterium | reverse complement strand
AATTTTTGAGGCCTATTATACTTACTTTATTCTTTGGGGTAAAAATAATAATACTTTTGACGCTTTCAGCGGCGACTACGTTATTATGGCCAAAGGATTAAACGAACTACCCAAAGAACTGCCAAAATACGTGGTAGTTGAAGCCCAGGGCATTGATGTGCGCGGTATTCCAATGCCGGCGCAAACTTTAATGTTTATTACCGATACATTCACGCCCGAAAAACAAAAAGAGAAAAATATTTTTTATCTTTTGCCAGAGCAAATCAACCAGATTCCGGCTGGCAGTTATGTGACAACCCTGAAATAAAATCAGGTTTTATGATATATTATAAAACCCGCTATAACACATCATAGCAACCGAGTGTAGTGATTAATCACTACACTATGACCCATCATAATATTATCCCGAGAGAATCAAACAAGCTTGGAAATTATTTTCTTTTTTTCGCTAAACGGCAGTCTGGTTTTTTGAACAGCGTTTTTCATTATGCTAATCGTCTGGTCGTAAGTCGTTTTGTCAATGGGATAAGGCGTGGCGTCTTTGCCGCCATGCGCAAAAGAATATCTGGCCGGGTCATCATAAGAGGGTTGAGCGCCGTAAATTATTTCCGAAACCAAGGCCAGGGCCCGCATGGTTTTCGGACCAACGCCCTGAATGGCCAAAAGTCTTTCATAATTTTCCGGCTGTTGCTCACAAACCTGCCAAAGAATTTTTTCCAGATAGCGACTTTTACTGAAATCTTCCAATTCCACCGGATGATGCTCAAATTCAATATTTTCTAATTTTAATAATTTAACTAAATCGCCTTGTCCGTGAGGCGAATTTATTTTAAAAGCCAGCATTTTGTGCAACTCCGAAGAATGTTTGCGCAAAAGTTGAATATCTTTGATTAAAGCGTTATAACCACTGGCTACCAATTCCGTACTTGTTTCCCGATTCTTCCCGCTTTCTTCGGCGGTTAAATTCAAAACGGTTTTTTCCCTGGCTTGCGAAACAATGCCGGTGTGCGGTTCACAAACAAAGTCCTTCTCGCCCCGAGCGGGGTCAAAGGGGATGTTTTCCGAATGCCAGTGATAACGCCGGGCAGTCTGACTTTGCGTGTTCATCCCCTGTTGAATGACCGTCCATGAAATATTCTGACGGTCATTCACTCCCGAGTTCATCGAGGGATTGGACCCTTCGACGGGCTCAGGGCGCCGCTTCTTAGAAACGGCGAAGAAAAAGCTGTGGTGATAAATCTGGAATCCGTCCTGAATTAAAGCGCTGTCAACTTTGGCCGCCATTTTTGAATTGTAAACAAGCGAATTGGTTTTTTGCTCAGGCAAGCCAAGTTTACCTCCCCAGTTAACAATTTCATCCGGCGTCTTACGCGATGTTTTTCCTTTGCCGCCGGTAATAAAAATCCCTAAATCTTTTTCCTGGCCGCGAATCGCTTCTTTTAAAGCGGCGGTTAAAATTGTGGTCAAACCCGAAGCGTTCCAGTCAAAAGCCAAAACCGTACCTAATGACTGAAACCAGACCGGGTCGGCAATTCTCTTGATGAATTCGTCCGGCCCGTATTCGTCAATCAGCACGCGCGTCATTTCCCGGCCAAGCTTAACCATCCGCTCAAAAAGCCACGGCGGGCATTTGCCGTAATCTAAAGTAAATGTAGCTACGCCACTTCTATACATAAAAATTTATTTAATTAATAAATGCCGTAATCCAGCGTAAACCCGGCGTTAAAATCTTAATTAATTATAATTAATTATAATTTCTCGCCTCAAAAAATAAAATGGCGGAAAAAATAGTGAAATAAAAATTTAGTCATATTACGATGCGATCGCATCATATATGACTAAATTTCGTGATTATATTATATAAATAAATTATATAATAAATAAATTATATAACTAAACCGTACTATATGACTAAAACCTTACTATAAAACTAAATATGCTTATCCATATTTGATGACTATCACCCCAGTAGTACAAGCTTCGTTTAATTATGAAGCAGGCATCGCCGCTCCACTAACCATGCTTAATAACCATAACATCCCCGTCTTGTACCTCGTATTCCCTGCCTTCCAGCCGTATTAATCCTCTCTGCTTGGCATTATTCCACGAACCAACTTCCAACAATTTTTGCCAGTCTATTACTTCAGCTTTAATGAATTTATTTTCAAAATCAGTGTGGATTACGCCGGCCGCCTCGGGCGCTTTGGCGCCTTTTTTAATGGTCCAAGCGCGAGTCTCATCTTCACCGGTCGTCAAAAAACTTATCAAGCCTAAAACTTCGTAGGCTTTTTTAATCAATAAATTTAAATCAACCGACTGTGATAAATCGGCAACTACGTAATCAGCGTTTAACTCTTTAATTTTGCTTTTCAATTTATCGCTCACGTCGGATTCCTTACCGTTTAAAAGATAAATCTGCGGCTTATCCGTTAAAAGAGATAGTTCTTTTAACAGCGCAGAATCGCGCAGATTAGACGCAGACTCACGCTGAATCTTATCCACCAAATTATAAGCTAAAATATTCTTATTCAGGCCGTCTCTGATTTTTTTAATCGCTTCCCATTCTCTATTTTTTTGTTTATCTCCGGTTTTTGCCTCGCCTTCAAGTTTATTTAATCGTTTTTCAATCGTTTCCAAATCTTTAAAAATAAGTTCCGTATTAATAATCTCTATGTCTCTTGCCGGGTCAATGCCGTTTTCAACGTGAATAATTTCTTGGCTTTCAAAACATCTCACCACCTGAACGATCGTGCTCACCTCGCGGATGTGCGCCAAAAACTGGTTGCCCAATCCTTCTCCTTTGTTGGCACCTTTAACCAAACCGGCGATATCGTAAAATTCAACTACTGCCGGAACTATTTTTTGAGAATGACTTAAATCAGCCAACTTTTTAAGCCGTTCATCTGGTACTACAACCACGCCGACGTTCGGGTCAATGGTGGCAAAAGGATAATTAGCGATGTTTATTTCCTGCTCTGTCAGCGCCTTAAAAAGAGTGGACTTGCCGACATTGGGCAAACCAACGATGCCGATTGAAAGTTTCATAATCCAATTTTACCTCCCAAAGAAACATTGTCAAAATTACACTTTGCCATATAAAATGAATTTAGTATACTTATTTCTATGCCCGCCGAACTTGCTTTATATATTACGAAGTACGGGTACCTTGCGATATTTTCGCTTGTTTTTCTTCAGGAGATAGGCGTACCTAATCCGGTGCCCAATGAATTCGTTCTTCTCTTTTCCGGTTATCTTTCAACGCAAGGCGTTTTAAATTTCCCTTTGGTTTTGCTGGCCGCCATCTCCGGTGATTTTATCGGTACGTCAGTACTCTTTTTTGTTTTTTATTTCTTCGGCGCCCAACTTCTGGCGAGAAAACCGAAATGGCTGCCCATAAGCAAACGCAACATTGAACGTCTAAGTAATTTTGTCTCCTCTAAAGGTTTATGGGGCGTCTATCTGGGGCGTCTAATTCCTTATTTAAGAGGGTATGTTTCGGCCGCGGCCGGGCTTTTGGAATTTTCTCCGAGAAAATTTCTACTGATGGTTTTTCTTTCCGCCATTACATGGAGCGGCGGCTACGTAATTGCCGGCCACATCGCCGGTCCGTATTGGCAGGAAATTGCCCAACAAATAACCGGCGCAAGTAAAATCGCGGGCGCCGCGTTAGTTATATTAATAGCTGTTTTATTTTGGCGAAATATCGCGAGGTGGAGAAAAAATTTTAAGAATAATAAGCCTAATTCAGAGTAAACCAAAATGGGTCGGAAGTTTTAGTATTTCCGCTTTCATCCGTCGCCTCAATCTTGCAGTAATATTTAATGCCCTTAACCAAACCGCTGATAACGTATCCGTGACTCTTCTGAAAGCTTTCTATATTGACTGATTTGGCTGACAGAAAATCGTTGCTGGTGTCATAATATAAAACTGACTTCGTCAATTCGTCAGTATCCCAACTGACGGCGGCTGAATAAGACCCGAGATAAGAAACTTTAACGTTTGAAATTACCGGCGGAGTAATGTCCGGGGAAGTTGATGAGGCGGAACCCGAGGTTGCCGTCTGAAGCTGCTGCTGTAATAACAATAACTGCTGAAGTAAGGCGTCCAATTGAGACTGAACCGAGCCGACAACGCCGGTCTGGCCAGTCGGCTGTCCTTTGATTCCACCAGATTGCGATGAAAGAATTTCATTCGCCTTGGTTCTGGTAATCGGACCGAAATAGCCGGCCACCGGAGTTATGCCGTAATTTTGCTGAAATCTTTTTACTCCTTCAAGAGTAAGCGAAAAAAAGTTTCCCGTAACCGGCCCGGAGTAAAATCCTTGTTCTGTCAGAAAATTCTGAAGCTGGGTAACTTCCGGGTCATTGCTTATTCCAAAATAAAGGTTTCTGGTAAAAAGTGTTTCTGCTTTGACAATAAAAATACCACCAATCAAAATACTAAATATTAAAAGAGTTAGATTAATTTTTTTCATAGAAATTTGACTTTTCTTATCTACATTATACAATATATAATAAATTAAAAAATAACAACTGTTGATAACTTCATAAATTGATAGATTTATAAAAATAAGTTATAATATTAAAAAGGGCGTTTAAAAAATTAATTTAATCTATGCCATCATTTGAAACACCTGAAATTCCTCGAGAAATGGCGCCGCCGTCAGGTTCGCCCAAAATCGGCGAAAAAATGCCAGAGGGCCCACTTTGGACGCCAAAAGAGAAAGAGCAAGAGAAAAAAAGGCGAAAAGACCATCCAGATTGGTGGAGGGAGTCACAATAACTAAAATAAGTATTAATATCTTATTTCCCGCATTTCTCTTAAAATTTCTTCCGGTAACTGCTCCCCTAATTTGGTTCTCCCAGGATAACGCCAGGCCGAAATAATTTTCCGCCTGGTTTTGGTTTCCTGAATCATTACCCAAATTTCATAAGGATGTTTCTGACTGCCGGCCGACTGCATCATCGCGATGGTATCCGGCGCAATCCCCTCCTCAATTCTTTTGGGCGAATTTAAAACCCTCAACACTCGCTGTTTGGAAAGACGGTAAAATCTCATTTTATCCTGGCAGTGTTTGGTCCAAAATGGAACAAGACGTTTTGTCATATTGAATTTCAGTTTTCCACTTCTTATTCTATTACGAATTTGCTATTATTTGAATAACATTAAAACCGCCATGAATATCATTAAAAAAGCTGCTCCTTGGTTTTTGGTCTGTCTGATGACATTGACCGCTTTTATTTTAATGCTCTACGCCTCTTCGCAGGAGTCAGCCACCATGGATGAATTAGCCCACATTCCGGCCGGCTACGGCTACGTCAAATATCTGGATTACCGCTTAAACCCGGAGCATCCGCCCTTGGTCAAGGCATTAGCCGCCTTACCTTTGTTATTTCAAAATCTTAAATTTCCCACCGATAAATCAAGCTGGCAAACGGATATCAACGGCCAGTGGGAGGCGGGCGCGCAATTTCTTTACGAATCCGGTAATGACGCCGACAACATTATTCAATGGGCGCGTTTAGGCCCGATGCTTTTGACCCTCCTTTTAATTATCTTCATTTATATCTGGGCCAATGAATTAATGGGCCGGTGGTGGGCACTATTGCCGACCTTCCTTTTCTCTTTTTCCCCTACGGTTCTGGCTCACGGACATTACGTCACCACGGACTTAGGCGCGGCTTTGGGTATATTTATTGCTTCTTATTATTTCGTCAAATTCATTCTCTGGCCTTCAAGGAATAATTTGGTTTTGGCCGGCCTGACTTTCGGCGTCGCTCAATTGATAAAATTTTCTACGGTCCTACTCATTCCTTTTTTTGGATTTCTGATTATTGTTATCTGTTTTTGGAAGATAAGAAACAAATGGTCTGGTTTTTTCAGCGGCTTGGGTCAGTTTTTCAAAACATTTTTCCGCTACCTCCTCTCCCTAATTCTCATTTTCGTCGTCGGCTACCTGCTGGTTTATTTCGTTTATTTCGTCTTTACCATCAATTATCCCGTCCAAAGACAAAAAGCTGATACGGCATTCATCTTATCTTCTTTTAGTGGCGGTCCTGACCAAAATTGGGAAAGCTGTAAATTGAATTCCGGCGTTTCTTTTGGCCGCCGAACAAGATGCCTGGCAGAAATAAACATATGGATGGCCGGCAATAAAATTATGCGGCCGCTCGGAGAATATATGCTTGGAGTTTTAATGGTGATGCAGCGTTCAAGCGGCGGTAACACGGCTTACTTCCTGGGTGAAGTTTCGGCCAGCGGCTGGTGGTATTATTTCCCGGTGGTTTTTCTGTTAAAAGAGCCGTTGCCTTCGCTGATTCTAATCGTTCTGGCATTGATTTTGGCACTCTGGAGAATTATTAAGAAATTACGCTTCTCACGTCTAATTTCCCATCTTTCCGACTATCTGGGCACCCACTTTGCAGAATTTTCAATGATTGTTTTCGTAATTTTGTATTGGCTTTATAGCATTAATAGTCCTTTAAACATCGGCGTTCGCCACATCCTGCCCACCCTACCCTTCATCTACATTCTGGCTACCAGCAGTATAAAGAAATGGGTGACCGGTAAAATGGTTAGCGGGATTAATTTCTTTAAAAATTTATTTGTTTCGCTTTTCAATGTTTTAAAACTTTCGCTCAAGGGCGCTGTAATTAGCCTTTTATTGATTTGGTTCTTATCGGAAACCCTGTTTACGGCTCCCCACTTTCTTTCTTATTTCAATCAATTCGGCGACGGAACCGATAATGGTTATAAATACGTAACGGATTCCAATTATGATTGGGGTCAGGACCTCAAAAGATTAACTCAATGGGTTAAAGAGAAAAACATTGATAAAATCGCCGTTGATTATTTTGGCGGCGGCAACCCAAGATATTATTTGGGAAACAAAGTGGAATATTGGTGGTCAGCCAAGGGCAATCCTGACGAAGAAGGAATTGAGTGGTTGGCAATTTCAGTTAATTCCCTGCAAAACGCCTTGGGTAAATTGCATCCCGGTCAGCAAAGAAACCCCGAAGACGAATATCAATGGCTAAATCCTTCGGCAGGCTCAGGACAAGTTCCCCAACCTTATGCCCGCGCCGGGAAGTCAATCTTTATCTATAAATTATAGAAAATTCAATTTGATTTTTAAACTTTTATTTTATTTTGTAGTACGCTCTGTTCTCTACCCGTAAATCAACGTACTCAATTTTTTCCAAGCCGAAGCTTTTTAAGGATTCAACTGCGACTAAGTTAGAGGTCGGGTCAAACCTCAAGCTAAAATAAATTTTCGGCAGTGAATCAGAAAGCGAATCTGCTATAATCTCCTGAAATTGCAAATCTTCCAATCTCAGAGATTTTATTTTTAAACCGGATTTATCCAAAACGTCAAAAATTTTAATAAGATTGGGTAAAAATTTTTCCTCCAATACTAAATCTCCAAGTTCTAAAGTCCGGCTGGAAAAATCTTCAACCCTATTAATAAGTTGGCCTTCAAGTTGCGGTGTTTCGGCAAAAATCACGCCTTTCTTGTCAAACCATGAGCATTGCTCCGCTGACTCTCGCTGACTAGACTCAGAATCGCGCGGAACTTCTGCGTTATTCTGCGTAAATTCTGCATATTTCTGCGCTGTGACGCACCAAACGCCGAATTTTTCTCTCTTTTTAACGTTAATTTTTATTTCCCGCTTGAAATAATCTTTTTCAATTGTTAATTCGGCGATTTCCGGGGCTTTTGGAAATTTTGCCAATATTTCTTTATTCCAAATCAAAATGTTGTCCGAGCCTAAAAATCCGGCGATTTTTGACTGGCTGACGAAAAAGTTTTTAAGATTGCCGATTAATTGGTCTGCGTCGGCCGGCGTTAAATCGCCATTAACTTGTATTATGTTTTTAATCTGAAAAAGTTGCGAGTAAATGATTACGTAAGCAACACCTACCAGCAAAATAGAAAAAAGAAATACAACGGCGTAAATTTTAAACTTCAAAAACCGCCGACGTTTTCTTCGTTCTCTCTCATCAATGTAAATATCGCCCCTCATTAGCTAAATTTTATAACTATAGAAGCCCTAAAACAAGGAGAAAATGAGAGGCCGCCGACTTAGCCGGCAGCCTCGTTTGTTATTTTATAGAATCTCAAAAATTTTTTGTTTGGAAGAAAAGCCGGCAATAAGCCGGATTGTTGAAGGAGAAGTATTAAAATATCCTGCCAGCGCTTTGATAATCGCTTGATTGGCTTGGCCATTTTTAGGCGGCTCTTTTACCGAAACCGCAAAATGGATTTCGTCAATTTTTTCCACGCTCTCTTTTTTCGCCAACGGTTTTGCCTTAACGAAGATTCTCATTTTTACATTTCTTCCACTGCAACTTTTTCCATCATTATCGGAGTCAATGGTTTATCATTGGAATCGGTTTGCGCATTGCCTATCTTATCAACCACGTCCTGACCCTTCAAGACTTTTCCGAAAATCGTGTAATTATGAGGCAAGGAATTATTTTCAAGCATAATGAAAAATTGGCTGCCGTTCGTATTCGGACCGGCATTAGCCATCGCCACCACTCCTTTTTGATAACCGGCCTGATAGGATGCTGTTTCCGGGTTCAATTCATCCTCAAATTGATATCCTGGTCCGCCGGCGCCGCACATTCCCGAGCCGGATGGAGAACTGCAATTCGGGTCTCCTCCCTGAATCATAAATCCTTTAATCACGCGATGGAAAATCAGGCCGTTATAGAATCCTTTATTGGCCAAACTAATGAAATTTTCAACTGTTTTGGGCGCGTCGGCGTCATAAGTTTCAAATTGGATGTCGCCCAAATTTGTTTTTATGGTTATTAAGTGCTTCATCGTTTTAGACACTTCTTGATTTTGATTACTAATTTTGTTATCCATCTGATTTTGCGCTTGTTCAGCCGGCTCTTCCTGACTACCGGTTTGTCCGGTTGGTTTTTCGGCTTTCTGACTCATTAAATAACCCATTAAATAAATGGTCGCTCCGACAACTAAAACCACTATTATAACTAAATAAGTTATTTTTAATTTCATATTTAGAAACCTTAGTTATTTCAACTTGAAACTCTCGGCCATCTGATAAAAAAGGCCCTGATAGTCATTCCACTTTTCCGGCAGAGTATTAAAAGATACCACCCACATATCCTTATTTTTACCGCTAAATACGAACATCAAAATCTTGAAATCAATTCCCTGCTGGGAAAGGCTGGATTCCAAAACTTTCGCCTGCTTACCGTCTATTGAAATTGAATCTTTTTCGGAAAAAACAACACCGGAAAATACCTGTTTCAAGCCGTCCTTCAGGGCATCTAAATAATTTTCTTGGGGGACTTGTCCTGAGTTGTCATAAACTATGGAGAAATAACTTCTAAAGCCAATTTGTTTTGCCGTCGCATTATTTACCTGTTCGCCGTCGTTTACCATTATAAGTAAAGTGCCCGCGGGGATATCTTGAGCCTCCAACCATTCTTCTGGCGCCCGCAGAGAAAATTTATCTTTCGTAACCAGCCGTCCAAATTCATCATTTTGTTCATCCGTTAATCCAATATCTACCGATTCCGTTTCTTCTAATTGACCTGTTTCCGTATGTGTTGGCTCGTAAGATTCGGTCGTCGGCGCTGACTCATTATCAACCGACTTATCTGCTTTCAACGTAAAATAAATGGCAATTCCACCGCCAACAAGCGCTAAAACCACTATAACGATAATAATTAAAAGTTTATTCCCCATATTGTGTCTATTTTAACGTAATTAATCCAAGCCTCCCCAAACCTAAAATAATCCATCCTATTAGCGGCGGGCAGATTAAAAATTAATCACAATAAAAAGCTTTTTACTGTAATTTCTACATCTGCGGCATCTTAGGCGCTTTCGGCTTCATTGAAGAAGCAACGGCTAAATAGACCGCTGACAAACCAACCAAAACGTATACCACCCTTGAAACAGTGGACATATCTCCAAAAATAGCCGCCACCAAATCAAGGTTAAGCAAGCCAACCAATCCCCAGTTCAAAGCTCCAACAATAACTAAAATTAAAGCTATGGCTTTTAAAACTTTCATAATAATTTAAAAATGTTTAAAAAATTATTATCTCGACCTTTTATATCCATTATACACTTTTAATTATTTTTATGAAACTTAGCTATACACAACTAAGTTTGCACTGTTTTTCATTCAAATATTCAGATAAGTAATTGTAAGTTGAAGAACGGTGGCAAAGCCTACCCATAACAAATATGGAACGTTTATAAAACTTATCCATTTGGCGCGGGGGTAAATGGCAATAATAGCCCAAACAAGGGTTCCAAGCACCAGTAAAATATCTAACGCCGCCAGAACGTTATTTTTTAACCCGAACTGAATGGGCGTAAAAGCAAGGTTAAAAACAAGGTTTAAGACAAAAGGCGTAAAAACAATAAGCGGAATTTTCTTTTTTATAAAAAGCCAACCAACATAGCCGAAGCTCAAAGCAATTAATATGTAAAGCCCTGTCCAAACCGGACCAAAAAGCCAGCTTGGCGGCGCCCAGACCGGCTTAATTAACTGTTGATACCATTCGTAAGTCGGCATATGTTTATTAATTTTATTTTACTTCTTTCTGCCGATGTTGGCAAATTATGAATTTTAAATAAAAACGCTCCGATGAAATTGGCAAATAATAAAAAGAGCTAACGCTAGTTAGCTCTTTAGATTTTAAAATTTTATTTAAAGCTAGGCCTGTGCCGTAATCCGAACCGAAAACAGATTAAAAGCGATTTCAAGTTGTCTCACCTGGCAGGCCATAGTTTCCCTCCTTTCTTAGTAAGGCTTATTAAGCCCCAAAACCCAGCTCCTTTAGGTTGCCAGCTCCAAAATAATAAGTAAATCCATCTTCTTTTTGGTACCAAAGGACATTTTGTCCCGCAAACCTGCTTCCTTGCGGAGCCGGAGCAACGCCCATAATAGTCGCCTTTTGCCCAAACGGAGTGATAACTTTATCACCGTGCAAGAATCCAAACGGGGCGCAAACTTCGTTGGACTTATTGACTCTAAGTCTTCCGGTAAGTGTCCTAACCTCTAATATAATATTCATAATACCCTTCTCCCCTCCTTATTTATTTTTACAATGAAACCAAAAACAAAATATCATACATATGTTATTCTGTCAATTATTGAGAATAAATTTATCACTTTAGTTATTTATTGACAAATTTTTTAGAATGTTATAGATTAGCAATAATTGGTTATTTAAAAAAACATTAAAAAAGGAGGAATTGAGGCTATGATCAGAAAAAAACCTTTTGACTTGGCGCTGTTGGTGTTCGTGGTAATCAGTCTAATAAATTTTTCTTCTTTCTTGGTTTTAGCCGGGGAACAGGTTAACGCCGAAGAGCAACAAAAAAACACAGATACAAACGTTGTAAAGAACCGACGATTTTTTGGTCTTGGAGTATATGGCGGAGCACGAACAGAAGAGTGGTCCGCTAATTGTTTCTGGGGTAATAAAGACGGGTACAGGTGGGAATACGGATCAGTCCAAGTAATATATGGCTGGCGAATGAACAGATTTAGTGACCGATGGCGGGTTTGGTTTGAAGGAGGGCTAGGTTATATCGCTTTTAACCACGGAGGTGATGTTTTCGCTTCTGAAATTCAAGTAATGACAAGTTATGATTTTCTGAGGTTTAAAAAGGTGAATTTTTTTGTGGTCGAGTTTGAAGAAATAAACATTTTTGCAGAAGGCGGAGCTGGTATCGGCTATTACAGTGGAACTCCGGATGAAAAATTAATCGGGCACAGTCCCATAGGATTACTCACTTATGGTTTAGGAGCCAATTTTTCATTGGGTAATGGTTTCTATTTTGAAACCGATATCCGTTTCAAGCACGCCTCATCATTTCCCGACTACGACAAAGGGCTCAATACCGACGGATTAGGCCTTAAAATCACAAAGTATTTTTAATCACAATAAAAAGGGCTGACTTACATCAAGTCAGCCCTTTTATAATTATCCGATTTTTTTGAAGTTTAAGTATTTTCGGAGAACCTTGGGTACCAAAATTGAGCCGTCTTTTTGCTGATAGTTTTCTAAGATGGCAATAAGCATTCTACCAATGGCAAAAGCGGTTCCGTTAAGAGTATGAACGAAATTTAATTGCCCGGATTTATCCCGATAGCGAATATTTAACCTCCTAGCCTGAAAATCAGTACAGTTGGAGGTGGAGTGAGTTTCACGATATTTGTTTTCGCTGGGAATCCAAGTTTCGATGTCAAAAGTGTTAGCCGAAGGGACGGATAGGTCGCCAGTGCAAAGCTGGACTACCTGGTAAGGCAAATCCAAGTCTTTCATTAATTTCTCTTCAATTTCCAAAAATAATTGATGTTCTTTCTCTGAATCTCCGGGTTTAACAAAGCTAAACATCTCCACTTTATCAAACTGATGAACTCTTAAAATACCTTTGGTGTCCTTACCATAGGAACCGGCTTCACGACGAAAACAAGAAGAAAAGGCAATGTATCTTTTGGGCAAATCTTTTTCATTAAAAATTTCATCGGAATGCATCGGCCCGATTGACTGCTCGGAAGTGCCGACGAGGTATTGTTTGTCTTTTTCCGAAAAATAACTTTCTTCTCTATCCTTCTGCGAATCAACGTAACCCATCGCTTTCATCATTTCTTCCCTAATCATCACTGGCGGGACTACCGGTACAAATCCCTCTTTAATTGCGGTGTCCATTGCCAATTTTACGAGACCGAATTCCAAAAGAGCCGCCTGGTTTTTCAAATAGCCGAAACGGCTGCCGCTGACCTTAGCTGCTCTCTCAACGTCGATCAAATCCAGTTTTTCGGCAAGTTCCAGATAATCCTTTGGTTCAAAATCAAATTTCGGTTTATTGCCCGCCTCGTGAACAACAACGTTGTCTTTTTCGTCTTTGCCCGCAGGAACGTTATCCAACGGCAAATTCGGCATTTGGTATAAAATTTCTTCTCTTTTTTTCTCAATATTTCTCAAATCTTTCTCTATAAGCTGAATCTTATTTTTTATTTGTGATGCTTCTTGAATCTCTCTTTGGTTACTTAATTTTTTCTGCTCAGCTCTCAAATCGTCAATTTCCTTTGTTAATTTTCGCCATTCTTCGTCCAAACCCAAAAATTTATCCACTAATTTAAAATCGGCGTTTTTTGAAGCAATGCCTTTTTTAACCTTATCGCGATTTTGACGAATTAAATTAATATCAAGCATAAGTTTAGCCGCTAACGACTAGCCACTAGTTTATTTAATAATAACACATCCGCATTTCAGCTTAAATGACTTCACTCAATCTTTTTTCCAAGAATTTTTTATCCAAAATGCTCAAAAACCAACCGGCTTTCGGACCACTTTCTTTACCCAAGAAACTCAAATAAATCGCGCTAAAAAGTTCGCGCGGCTCAATTTCAAGCTGTTTTTTGATTTCATGAATTTTTGTGTGAAGCGCCTGGCCGTCAAGAGATTTTTGTGATTTCACGTAAGCCAAAATTTCTTTTAACGCTTCTTTCTGTTTTGGATTAAATTTTTTCGCGGCTACCGGAATTTCTTTTTCCTGCAATTCGTATTTGTAATCTTCCGGCGCATAAGCATTAATCCAATTTAAGGCATAACGGGAGCGCAGAGAAATTTCTTTTTTATCGTCGGCCGTTAACCCTGAACCTTTCATTTTTTCCACTTCTTCTTCCGTATTCAAATGCGGCATCTGCGCGAGAAAAGCGATTTGCGAAAAACGCGGCAAAAATCTTTCCTTTATCTTATCGCGTTCCTCCGGTAAATGAGAAAGGTAAAAAAGCCGGCCATAATCGCCTTCTGCTTTTTTGAAATAAAAATCAGCCATTTTATCGTATAAATCGTAAATGACTGGAACAGTATCGCCATCGGGCACGAAATCTATAACCTTTTTCGGCTCTTTATGTAAAATTAGGAATCGGAAAAGTTCCGGCGGCAGTAAATCCGCAATTTCTCTGGCTGAAGAACCAGCGCCTTTTGACGAAGACATTTTTCTGCCAGCCACATGAAAAAATTCGTATGGTATATTAAAAGGCGGTTCGTAACCAAAAATTTCGCGGCTGATGGCGTCAGCCACTTCTCTGGCGCCGCCTTTGGTGGAATGGTCTTTGCCCGCGCCTTCAATATCCACTCCGAATAATTTGAATTTTGCCGCCCATTCAACTTTCCATGGTAACTTACCATTGCCGTTAAAAGGAGAAATTTTTCCTTTAAAGCCGCAGCCCTTGGTCCACTCAACGGCATCCTTTTCGCAGACGTATTCAACTTCTTCCCCGTCAAACGAGGTTACTCTGGTGGTAGCAATCTTTTGGCATTTCTCGCAAACAACGTTAAAAGGGTACCAGTCCTTTTCTTTAACTGAGCCGGAAACGCGGCGGTAGATCTCTCTAATATCATCTGTTCTCTCTATGGCAATTCTTATTAAATCATTAAATTTGCCGGATTTGTATATTTCACTTGAGCGATAAAATTCCGGCGAGAAACCGATTTCTTTTATGACGTTAACGAATTCCTGACCGAAATATTCAGCATAATTTTTCGCTTTTCCATCAGGTGAAGGCGTCAAATAAAGGAGTCTACCTAAATAAGGCGTGAATTTTTTCTCATCCAGATAAGCCGGCAAATTGTCTAAAAGGTCAAAATCATTTATCTCAAAAAGAAAAGAGTTGGTAATACCCTTTTCTTTTAGGATTTCGGAAATAATTCCGTGAATGACGACTCCGCGAAGTGAACCAACGTGAACCCTGCCCGAGGCGGTTTTTTCATCGCGAATAATAAGAGGTTTTTTGAAATCTATTTTCTTTTTATATTTTTCTTTTATTTCTTTAATTAATCTATCCGCCCAAAACATAAAAATTTTTATTCTATTTTTAATATTTTATATTTTGCCTTGCCGTTGGGAGTTTCTATTTCCACTGTATCGCCCGCCCGCTTGCCCAGAAACGCCTGGCCCAAAGGCGATTCATTGGAAATCAAATTCGCTTCCGGCTTGGCCTCGCGTGAACCGACAATCGTATATTTAAAATTTTTAGCCCCTCTCTGAACCTCAATCGTTGAGCCGACGTTAACCACGTCTTTCTGCTGGCTTTTCCTGATTAAAACGGCATTCCTGATAATTTCTTCCAATTCAAAAATGCGGCTTTCCAGCTTACTTTGCGCTTCTTTGGCGTCGGCGTATTCGGAATTTTCGGAAAGGTCGCCGTATTCTTTGGCACGCCTAAGTTGTTCGGCAATTTCCGCCCGGCCCTCTTTCTTAAGGGTTTCAAGCTCTCTTTTCAGCTCTTCAAATCCTTCCTTGGTAAGATGGTGAACCATAATAATAAATACAAAATGCAAAAATCAAAGATTAAAATGACAATTTAAAGTGTTAAAATTATTAACTTTTGAACATCCAATGTCCCAAAATTAACGTTAATATTTTGGATATCGGATGTCCCCAGCATTAGACCTTGCGTTACCCGCCCGCCTGATTTCGCCTCAGGCGAAGTCAGGCGGGTCATTTTGTATTTTGATTTTTTAATTTTAAATTATACTTATCTGTCATCATCCACCTTTTTATTTTCAAAACTTCCGAGAAAAAATTAACGTAGCCGGATAATTTTACTTTTGATTCCGGGCTGTTAACCCAAGTAACCGGCATTTCTTTTATTTTATAACCGAGTTTTTTCGCCAGAACCAGGGACTCAACGTCAAAGGCCCAGCGGTCTATTTTCATCAAGGGGAAAATTTTCTTGGCTGCCTCTTCGGTAAACGCCTTGAAGCCGCACTGGGTATCCCACATTCCCGGCAAAAGTAGAATTTGAATTATTAGATTTCCAATATTACCGGCTAATCGCTTGTACCACGGCTGGGGCGGCACCAGTTTGGCGCCTTTGACGTCTCGTGAACCAATCACTACGTCATATCCTTGCTTGAAATAAGGAATCATATTTTTGAATTGGTCAATGGAGGTGGAATTATCAGCGTCCATAAAAAGCCGGATTTCACCTTTGGCTTCAAGCATTCCCTGGCGCACTACCCAGCCCTTGCCGTGATTTTGCTTGTTGTCAATCAAGCGCAAGTTCTGCATCAGATGAGAAAAACGCCTGACCACGTCTTCGGTGGCATCTTTTGAACCGTCGTCCACTACAAGAACTTCGCAGGGAAAATCAAAATCCGCCAAATGCTTATTAACATCCGTCAAAGTCATTGGTAATCTTTTGTATTCGTTATAAGCGGGGATAATGATTGAAAGATAGGGCTTCATAATTTGTCTACGAATTACGAATTTTATATAAATATACGAATTAACTTAATTATTATCAATGTTTAATTTTAGGTTATCTTGTTGAGAATGTCCACTACTTTGTTGTTTTAAACAATATAGGATTCTCTGTCTAATCTTATATCCCTGACAATGTTTTAAAACGCCAAAATAAGATTGTAAAGTTTGGTTAAAAGATTCTTCGAATATCAGGTTGTCTTGAAAATCCCTGTTTTTTCCGATAATTTTCCTTAATATCTTCCTTTTTGTTTTTGTCCGCAGAACGCGGTAATGCGGCAATATAACGTAGCCAAGAAAATCAATGCCCTGATGGTATTTCCTGATAATTATTTTATCAAGATGAAGCATCAATTTCAATTTATCTTTTAGAAAATTACTAATCAAAGGAATTAGGTCAATTAAATATTTTTTATTTTCGCTTAAAATCACGAAATCGTCGCAATAGCGAAGATAATATTTAATTTTTAATTTATGTTTAATAAATTGATCTAATTCATTTAAATAGATATTGGCAAATAATTGGCTGGTGACATTGCCCAAAGGCAAACCTTGATTTCTAGTTTTTTCAAAACTTTTAACAATTTTCGTAATTAATCATAAAGTGTTCTCGTCTCGGATTTTGCTCTTAATAAGTTCTAATAAAATATTTTGGCTAACTGAATCAAAAAACTTTTTAATGTCGCATTTCAAGGCAAAAATGTTTTGGCGATTGTTTTTGCTTATTTGGCGGCAAAATTTTCCTAATCTATTTACTGCGCGGTGCGTCCCTTTAGCTAAGCGGCACGAATATGAATCAAAAATAAAATTTTTGTCAAAAATCTGGTATAGAATTCGGAAAACGGCGTGGTGTAATATTCGGTCGCGAACGCAGGCTTTATGAATACGCCGCGGCTTTGGATCACATATTGAAAATGCGGTATAATTAGAATGTCGGTATATTTTGGCTTTTAATTCTCGGTGAAGGTTAAAAAGGTTGTCTTCCAAATTGAATTCAAATTCTTGAACATCCTGTTTATTTCTTTTACCTTGCCGGAATTCTTGCCAAGCTAAAAATAAATTTTCCAATGAAATTATTCGGTCATAAATTTTACATTTTGATTTTTGAATTTTAAATTTATTTCTATGAATGCCCCCCCCCGCAGGATTTTCTAAATTTGATGCGCCGTTGGTGCATAAGATTTGTGAATTCTATAAATTATTTCACGACTACGTTAGGTTTTTCCCGAAAATAGAGAAGTATTCTTTGGGTCAAAAGATTGAAAATTTAATTTTAGACACCTTAGAACTTTCAATAAAAACTTTTTATTTGCCGAAACAAGAAAAATTAACGCATCTTAGGAAAATAGACGCCAAAATCAGTTTATTAAAGATACTAATTAGATTATCTAATGAAATTAAATCGTTGGATAATAAAAAATATCTCATCCTACAAGAAAAATTGCAGGAAATCGGAAAAATGCTTGGGGGATGGATTAAATCAACAAAAGAATAACTGAACGATAAACGAAATACTCCCCGAATAAGGAGGGTATTAAAAGGTCAGACAGAGAAAGAAGTTCCGAGCGGACGAGACACCGATGTTGTCATTGCTGTTGTCATCCCAGTAGTGGCTGACATAGAGACCATACGAAACGAAGTTGCCGACGTCAACACGGCGGCCATCCGAATCCACATTATTTGCCTATCTTCATCCCTGTCACTGGAAATAGAGGTTTACCGCCTTAAAAGACCTATATCCTCTCATTCCTGTATTTTATTCGGGAGCAACCCTGAAATAAATCCAGAACATCTCCTCTAAAGACAAGCAAGAAGTTCAATCTCCATCTTTTATCACACGCTACCATTATCCGTAAACAACGATACTCTGGCGATATCTCAAAGATGAGACGCCCGCGAGGTTAAACCGTAGTCTAACCTTCATTAGCAGACGTTTGTATTTTATAGGATATTTTAAAAAAAGAAAAGAGCCTCCTGCGAAAATATCGCCGAAGGCTCAAGGACTCAAGAGAATCAAGTTCTCAAGTCTTCAAGGTTCAGAACTTCCGAGCGGACGAGACACCGATGTCGTCACTGCTGAGGCCATCCCAGTAGTGGCTGACATAGAGACCATACGAAACGAAGTTGCCGACGTCAACACGGCGGCCATCCGAATCCACAGATGATGTTCGGACGTAGATGTGCTCGAACAGACGTTCGCCAGTATCCAGATAATGACCGATGATGGTATAAACCATCACTTGGGCTGTCGGAACTTCGTCCTCTTCTGAAATAAAAACTAATTGCTCTTCCCAGTTCTTTGAGGTGGAGTTGTCCACCGGCGTCTTGCGAACCAGTTGCCAACTTATTTCACCGCGTTCCTTGGCGAATGATTCTTTGTTATACCACGACTGGCTGTAGAACAACTTGGAATCCACTTTCCCGCGAATCTCGAGAACCGAGAGCGGAAAGACGGCTATCAGAACGTGAGTATCCTTTGCTTTTTGGAGTACGTCTTCAGAGAAAGGAATCTCCGACAAAACAAGGGTTTGCTGGCGGGTCGGGTTAACCCCGAAATACTGGATAGCTTCCTCGACACCGAACATGTTCTTGCCCATAATTTCACGGGCACGCTTCTGGCTGGTTGTCGGTTCAAAGCCGCCGTTCTGAATGAACTTCACCACTTTCGCAGCGAGTTCGTTACCCTTCGAGCTAATAACTTTCTGGGCAAGGGGTTCTGTGAGACCTGCGGTCTCCAGTTTCAGTAGGAGCTCGTGCTCCTTGTGCACCGACAGGGTGCGGCTCACCATATTTTTCATGGCATACCTCCTATCTTTTTTTAAAGAGCCGTCGGCTCTTTTATTACCCCGCCTATACGGGTCGCTCACAATGAGCCTTTCACCTTTAGCTCATATTATCATATCTTTATATTTTTGTCAATACCAACGGCCCTTTCTTGGTAATTGCTATTGTGTGTTCAAAATGAGCCGCAAGTGAATTATCAGCCGTGGCCCAGCTTTCATCCGGCCTCTGAGTGATTTTGTCCGTGCCAATGGCCAGCATTGGTTCAATTGCCAAAACCATTCCCAGCTCCAGTTTGATTCCCTCGCCCCTTCTGCCAAAATTATAAATAGTGGGCTCCTCGTGAAGTTCAAAGCCAACGCCGTGGCCGGTTAGCTCTTTAATTGTTTTTAATTTCTTTGCTTCAGCCGTTCTCTTAATTGCCCAGCCAATATCTCCCAAGGTATTGCCGGCCCTGGCCATTTTAATCGCTCTTCTTAAAGCCAGATTGGTGGCCTTAATCAAAACTTTTGCTTCCTGCGAAACAGCGCCAATGGCAATGCTTATGGCCGCATCGGCAAAAAATTTTTTATATTCCACTCCGAAATCAAGTTTTAGAATATCGCCTGATTTAAGTTTGTAATCCGAAGGAAAACCGTGAACCACTACCTCGTTAACGGAAGCGCAAATTGAAGCGCCGAACGGCTTGGCCGCGCCGTCCGGTTTATAACCCAAAAAAGCCGGCTGGGCTCCTTGTTCTCTGGTTAATTGATATGCCAATTTGTTCAACTGGCTTAACTTGATTCCGGCTTTCGCTTCTTTTTTAAGCCGCTGAAGAACTTTAGCCAAAATTTTCCCGGCCGCTGCAATACCTTGAATTTCTTTTTGAGATTTTAAAGTAATCGGCATTTCTAATCACTATGACACGTCATAGTGTTATGCTACAGCATAACACTGGTAATTATCGTATGGGTTATAGTCGTTTTAATTTTTTACATATGACCTCGTGAACTTTATAAGGCATTGCTGTGCCGTCAATTCTGTGAATTTTATATCCCCTCTTTTTTAATTCCTTGAAAATCGGCTGGGTCCGCTCTTTATACTCTTTCAATCTTACCAAAATAGTCTTTTTGTTATCATCAACCCGATGGACTATTTTACCGCCGCAAAAAGGGCACATTTTGAATTTGAAATTTTTAGCTTGGAATTTAGGACTTAATAAAAGGGCTTTACAAACAGAACATGTAAGTCGCTGGGTAAGTCTTTTAATTGATTCTTTTTCCGGTATTTCTAAAAGAAAAATAAAGATATTGTTCCTGCCATAGCCTTTTTTAAAAATATCAATTGCTCCTCTTATTTTTTTACCTGCCCGACTTCGTCTTGACGAAGTCAAGGCGGGCGGGTCGCCAAAAGTTTCGAAAACAGTGCGTGGGAAACCCTCGGTGACAATGCTTTGCCCTAATCTAATTAATTCCTCAAATCTCTTACCGACAATTTTCGTAAGCCAAAGCTCGCTATTAAGTTTTCCGGCTTCATTCAATCTCCTTTCCCGCTGGATAATTTTGTTTTTTCGAAATTTCGGGTCGTACAGCAGTTTCCTCAAATAACCTCCCGTATCAAATTGAAATAAATCAAATTTATCGGCCAGTAATTTTGCCTGCGTTCCCTTGCCAGAACCTTGCGGTCCAAAAATCATGACGCCAATTTTACCATTTTTGTTAGAGTTCTTCATATTCTCTGACGACTAGTTGGGAATTTATCTGCTTAATGGTTTCCAAAGCCACTGAAACGACAATCAAAATCGCAGTACCGCCGATTGTTAGAATCGCGACGCCGGTGACCATCCGCGTTATGTTAGGCAGAATTGCTATCAAACCCAAAAACAGTGCTCCCGAGAGGGTCAAGCGGCTAAGAATTTTAGAAAGAAAGGTTGAAGTGGAATCACCCGGTCTGACGCCGGCCACGAATCCCCCTGCCCTCTGAAGATTTTTTGATATTTCTTTCGGGTCAAAAGTAACCGCCGTATAAAAATAAGTAAAAAGCACCACCATCAAGAAATAAAACAAGCTGTAAATATATTGGTTATTAAAAAGATAAGCCGCCAAATCATTAAGCTTTAAAGACAAATCGTGCGAGAAAATGGCACTGGCCTGAGCGATGAACTGCGGGAAAAGCAAAATGGACAGGGCAAAAATAATGGGAATGACTCCGGCCTGATTGACCTTAAGCGGCAAATAACTTGAAGCGCCGCCGTACATTTTCATCCCCCGGACTCTTTTGGCGTAAGCAATCGGTATTTTTCGCTCGCCTTCATTGATGAACACCACTCCGGCAATGACCAAAACCGCCACCACGGCGAAAACAAGATAGGTAGGCAGGGTTTCCGGAGTATAACCAATGATTGCCTGCCTTAAACTGGCCGGCAGCCGGCTGACGATGCCGGCGAAGATTATCAAAGAAATGCCGTTGCCTATTTTCCGTTCACTGATTAATTCGCCAATCCAAATCATAACCATGGTTCCGGCCGTGATTATGACAACGTTCTTGATTAAATCAAACAGCGATAATTGGGAAATGACGCCTTGAGAAATCAGAATGTTCAGGAATCCGTAGCCCTGAAGCACGGCTAAAGGAACCGTCAGGTAGCGCGAATAACGGTTAAATTTCGCCCGGCCAGCCGCTCCTTCTTCGTAATACATCGCTTTTAGCGCGGGAAAAATCATCGTTAAAAGCTGCATAATGATGGTGGCGGTAATGTAGGGAGCCACTCCAAGCATAACGATGGACAGATTATCCAGGGCGCCGCCGGAAAAAATGTTCAAGAAGCCGAATAACTGGTTACTGGAAAAAAATTCACTCAACTTTAAAGCGTCAACCGACGGGATGGGGATGGCCGCCAAAGCCCGGAAACACAACAATAAAAAAGCCACCATCAAAATTTTATTGCGGAGGTCTTTAATTTTAAAAAGCTGAAGTATTTTAGACATATAATTTTCTCTATTTTTCTCGCGAGGCGCTTAAGCCGAGCTTATTTCTATTTTTATCTTTTTTGAGATATGCGCTTTAGCGCGAGAAAGATAGAGAAAGGTTGATGAAAAATTGTTTATTTTACGCTACCATTGACCTCTTCAATCGCCTTTTTTAATTTCCCGGAAATTTCCAAGCCCTCAATCTGAAAAACTCTTTCTATCTTTCTCTTTTTTGGTCCCAAAATTTTTATTCGCTTATCGGATTTCCTGATTAGGCCGGCTTGAAGCAGACTTTCTCTGTTAATTATATCGCTTTTAATTTTCCCCGCCAAATTATCAATGTTTATAATGACTGGCTTGGGCTTAATTGGCTTAAATTTAGAACCGCGCAGTTTTGGCAAACGCTGAATTAAATCCCTTTTGGCAGGCCTGATTCTATGACCCGCTCTTGACTTCTGGCCTTTCATTCCCTTACCGGAATAAGTGCCGCGCTTACCTCCGCGGCCGATGCGTTTTTTTGATTTAATTTTATATTTTGGTCTAATTTGGTGTAATTGCATGATATAAAATTCAAAATGTAAATATCAAAATGTAAAATTTAGGTATTTCGCCATTGGCGAAAATATTTTAACGTTTGCCAATTTTTAATTTTTCATTGTCATTTTGATTTTTGATTTTTCAATTTTTAATTTTTTTAACGCTCTCATTGTTGCCATCGCATTAGTCAGTTTATTTTTCGTGCCGCCCAAACACTTAGCAGTAGCGTCTCTTATTCCAGCCAAAAGCAAAACCGCCCTGACTGCTCCGCCCGCCTTAAGACCGTGGCCTTTCCGAGCCGGCTTAATCATTACCCGGGCGGCGCTGAATTTTGCCTCCACTTCATAAGGAATGGTTCTGTCTTTAAGAGGAATCCTCATCAGTCTCTTTTTGGCGCTGACCTTGGCTTTTTCAACCGATTGGGCCACGTCAACTCCCTTGGCAATACCCACTCCCACTCTGCCTTTTTCATCACCAATAATTACTGTCGTCCGAAAACGAAATCTTTTACCGCCTGCCACCACCCGCGTAACACGTCTCAAATCAATGACTTTTTCTTTGAATTCACTTTGTTTTTTTAATTCCCGCATAGTATTAACTAATCAACTAATAACTAATTAACTAAATAACTAAAACTGTAGCCCGCCTTTTCTGGCGCCTTCGGCCACCGCTTTAGTCCTGCCGTGATATTTGTAATTACCCCGGTCAAAAACCGCTTTTTTCACGCCTTTTTCAAGGGCTTTTTGAGCAATCAACTCTCCCAATTGCCCGGATAATATAACTTTAGAATTTTTCTCTTTGCCTTTCGATTTTTCCAGCTCCCGCGTTGAGACGCCGACTATTGTTTTACCGACTGAATCGTCAATCAACTGCGCGTAAACGTAACGGTTGCTCCGAAAAACCGACAGGCGGGGTTTGTCGCTCGTACCGAAAATTTTGGCCCGCGTCCGCCGCTTTCTGCATTCTCTCGTCTTGTTTAATTTCTTTTTTTGATTTGCCATAACAGTAAATTTTTCGTTTTTAGGCAGTCGTACCCGCTACTTTCTTGCCGGCTTTCCTTCTGACCACCTCGCCTTGATATCTAATGCCTTTACCTTTATAGGGTTCGGGTTTTTTAAAAGCCCTAATTTTGGCGGCTACCTGGCCGACCAAAGCATTGTCAACGCCGGAAATTTTGATAACGTTTTTTTCGACCGAAATTTTTATGCCTTGGGGAGGAGTAAATTTAATCGGGTGAGATAGCCCTAGATTTAAAACTAGAGTTTCTCCTTCCATATTCGCCCGGTAACCGACTCCTTCAATTTCTAAATTTTTATTGAAACCTTCGGTCAAGCCGACGATAGCGTTATAAGCCAGCGACCTAATTGTGCCCCAATTAGCACGCGCCTGCTTGGAATTATTTTCCGGAGAAAACGAAAGCGTCTTTTCTTTTATCTCCGCTTTTATATAAACGGGAATTTTTACGCTTAAATTTCCGTTATTCCCTTTAAATTCCAAAAATCCGCCGTTTATTTTTACTTCAACGTTTTCGGGAATAATTATTGGTTTTTTTCCTATTTTAGACATGCCATTTTTATCCCCGCCTAAATTTCTTTGAATTTAGCGGGGTGGTACGATAAACAATAAAATATTTTTATCTTAAAATCTACCATTATATTATGTTGAAATTTTGGCGGGGTGATAAAACTGAGCACCCAGCCCTTTCTGACGTTTTTTATAGAAAGGGCTGGGTAAAGGTTTGGTAGCCCCGCTTAGCGGGGACCAAGCCCTTACCATATTTTAAATAATGCCTCGCCGCCGACCTTCATTTTTCTCGCCTGTTTATTAGTTATAATCCCCCGGGGAGTTGAAATTATCAGTAATCCATAACCGTGTTTAACCGGTTTTATTTCTTTATAACCTATATAAATCCGGCACGACGGTTTGCTGATAAATTTAATTCCGGAGATTACCCCTTGGCCATTGTCATATTTCAGTTTAACGTCCAATATTTTCTTCGCTCCCCTTCCTTTTTTTTCAAAATCTTTAATATAACCATTTTCTTTCAATAATTTTAAAATTTTTTCATCCATCACGGAATAAGCGGCTTTAACGCTTTCTTTTTTCACCAACTGGCCATTCTTAAGTTGAGTTAATAATTGTATATACATGCCATTTTTATCCCCGCCTAAATTTCTTTGAATTTAGCGGGGTGGTACGATAAACAATAAAATATTTTTATCTTAAAATCTACCATTATATTATGTTGAAATTTTGGCGGGGTGATAAAACTGAGCACCCAGCCCTTTCTGACGTTTTTTATAGAAAGGGCTGGGTAAAGGTTTGGTAGCCCCGCTTAGCGGGGACCAAGCCCTTACCATGACGCTTTTTTAACGCCGGGTATCTCTCCGCGACTTGCCATTTCCCTGAAACAAATCCGACACAACCCGAAATCACCCAGATAGCCGCGTTTGCGACCGCATTTAAAACAGCGGCGGACAACCCGTGTGGAATATTTTGGTTTTTTCTTTGCTCGCGCAATAACTGATTTTTTTGCCATGCCAATGTTATTTAAATTTATGAACCTTTGGTGAAATAAATTTTATCATAAGATTGAGCACCGAGCACATAGTATTGTCTAACAGAAATTCTTTAAAATTGTTTGTTTTATTTGTAAATTACCACTAAGGTTATAAAACAATACTATGTGCTCGGTAAAGGCTTGAATGTTGAATTTTTCCGTTTGCCTTCGGCAAACTGAAAAATTCAAATCAAGCCCTTTACTTTTTTAATGGTATTCCCATATTTCTGAATGATTGTATTGCCTCTTCCCTGTTCTTGGTGTCGCCGACAATCGTGATTTCCAGGCCAAAATCAATCCTGGAAGATTCAGGGTTTATTTCTGGAAAGACCATTTGCTCCCGCAAACCGATGTTCAAATTTCCCTTATTGTCCACGCTCTTCAAATTGATTCCGCGGAAATCTCTCAGCCTGGGTAAGACAATTTTATTCAATCTTTCCAAGAAATCCAACATCCGCTGACGTCTCAGGGTAACTTTCAAACCAACCGTCTGGCCCTCTCTCGTTTTAAATCCGGCAATTGATTTTTTGGCCTTGGTGATGGCCGGTTTCTGGCCGGTAATCAAAGAAATTTCTTTTGTCAGTTCCGGCAGAACTTTCTCTTCAAAATTGGGCTGCTGGCTCATTTTTCCAATGCCGACATTAACCACTATCTTTTTTATTGTTTCGCTTTTGTTTGAATTCTTTTTCATATCGCATTTTTATACGGCCGCACCGCACTTTTTACATATTCTTATCTTTTTTCCCGCATCAGAACGATAACCAACTTTAACCGCTTTGCTGCAGGCGGAACAAAAAATCATAACATTGGAAACATCCATCGGCCGCGGTACCGAAACTACTTCCCCTTTCTCTCCCTGGTTTTTGGGACGGACATGCTTCTTATAAAGATTCAATCCGTCAACCAAGACCTTGTTTTTTTTAATCAAAATTTTCAACACTTTTCCCGTCTTACCTTTGTCTTTGCCGTTAATTATTTTAATTGTGTCTCCTTTATGAATCTTCATATTTAACTTATGACTTACGACTTACAACCTACGATTTTTTTAAATTCCGTCTTGTCGTTAGTTGTTAGTTGTTAGTTGTAAGTTGTTAGTCAGTTTATACTATTTCCTGAGCCATTGTCATTATTTTCTCAAAACCCTTTTCTTTTATCTCCCGGGGAATTGGACCAAAAATCCTGGTAGCTTTCGGTTCTTTTTTGGCGTCAACCAAGACCGCGGCATTCTCGTCAAAACGAACGTAGGAACCGTCCGTTCGCCTTAATGGCTGCTTTTGCCTGACTATAACCGCCCTGACGATATCTTTTTTCTTAACGGCTTTTCTCGGTTCGGCTTTCTTTACCGAAGCAACGACGACATCGCCGATTCGGGCGTAGCGTCGCCGCGTCGCGCCTAAAACGCGAAAGCATTGAATCAATTTTGCTCCGCTGTTATCCGCCACGTTTAACATTGAACGTTCTTGTATCATGTTATTTAAGCTAATCGCTTATCGCATAGCGCAAATCGTTTTATTTATGATTCGCGATTAGCGCTTTGCTCTTTGCTCACTATGCGCCATCTTTTATCTTTTGATAAAGGCCTGGTTTCCTCAATGACGACTTTATCCCCCGTTTTATATTCATTTTTGCCGTCGTGGGCTTTAAACTTACGCATCACCTTATAATATTTTTTATAGCGGGGATGTTTTTTTAGACGCGTAACTGACACGACTCTTGTCTTGTCCATTTTGTCGGAAACTATTATTCCTTGTAATTTTCTCATAATTTTAACTTAGAACCTATAACTTATGGCTCATAATAACGTCGTTAGTCCTTGGTCGTCTGTCGTTGGTTAAGAATGGTTAATATTCGCGCAATCATCTTTTTCGTTTCTTTAATCTGTTTGATGTTTTTTACTTTTCCCTGGCTCAAATCAAATTTAAGCTTTCTCAGCGTCTCGCGATACTCAACCAAATTTTTTTGGAGTTCCTGCACCGGCTTATCTTTAATTTGCTTAATTTCTTTGTTTTTCATGTTTTATCCCTCGTTAAAACTTATTTGCTCACGACCCTGGTTTTAACCGGTAATTTATGGCCAGCCCTTCTAAAAGCCTCTTTCGCCATTTCTTCCGACACGCCGTCAATCTCAAAAATTATTCTTCCGACCCTGACCGGAAAAACATAGTATTCAACACTGCCTTTGCCTCCGCCCATTGTCGTTTCCGGCGGGCGTTTAGTTATTGGTTTGTCGGGAAAAATTCTCAACCAAACCTTACCGCCTCTCTTGGTAAAATGGCTAATGGTTTTTCGGGCGGCTTCAATTTGTCTTGAATTAATCCAGGCGTTCTCCAAGGATTGCAAACCGAAACTGCCGAAAGACAACGTGATGCCTCGTGTTTCCTTCGTTCTCTTACGTGACCGTCCTTTCTGCCATTTTCTATGTTTAACTTTTTTGGGTATTAACATTAATTAGTCTATAAAGTTTGTAAAGTTTTAAAGTTTATAAAGTTGACTTTATAAACTTTATGAACCTGATGAACTTTTAACTTTCCTTGAACACTTCTCCTTTGTAAATCCATACTTTTATGCCGACCGTCCCGTACGTCGTAAACGCGGTGGCGGTGCCGTAATCAATGTTAGCCCGAAGCGTCTGCAAAGGCAACTTGCCTTTTTCCAAATGTTCGTCCCTGGCAATCTCCGCTCCGTCCAATCTGCCCTTAACCATAATTTTGGCTCCTTTAACTTCCTTATTCTGTAGTATCTGGTCCAAATGTCTTTTGATGGTCCGGCGGTACGGCAGTCTTTTTTCAAAATCCCAGGCAATGTTTTGGGCAACGACGTTGGCTGAAATGTCGTTGCGTTTTAATTCTTCAATATTTACATTGAGAGAGACCTGTTCCAAAACTCCTTTTTTTCTTCTCAATTCTTTAAGCTTGCTTTCCAATAATTTACTCAATTCTTCAATGCCTTTTCCGCCGCGACCGATAATCAAACCCGGGCGGGCTGCCTTGATTATAACCTTATAATTATTGGCGGCCTTTTCTATCAAAATGCTGTCAATGCCGGCGGCGCTGATTTTTTTATTTATTGTGTTTCTGATTAAAACGTCTTCCTCCAGCATGGCTTTCAAATTGGCTTTCTTTGGAAACCAATTAGTCAACCAGCCCCGGCTGACTCCCGTTCTTAATGAATTTGGTTTAATTTTTTGTCCCATGCCAATGTGATTAAAATAAAGGTTTGATAACCCCGCTTAGCGGGGACCAAGCCCTCTACACCGTTTTTCTTCTAAAAATTTTTCTAATAAATCCCGGACCTTTAGTTTGTCTCGGTTCCTTAACCTCTTCTTCTCTCGTTTTTTCCTTTTGCTCCACCTTTCTTTGTCTTTTCATCTTTTCAGCCACGTGCTTCTTGATTCTTTCCGGCTTAGTAATTTTGAATCGCGGCGGCTTTACTTTCTCCGATTCCGCCAGAACCAAAATTACGTGACTGCTTTTCTTTTGGATAAGATTCGCCCGTCCCATGGCGCGCGGCATATATCTCTTAAGTATTGGTCCTTTATCCACCCTGACTTCCTTGACGAAGAGACGCTCCGCATTTAATTGCTGGTTATTCTTTGCGTTAGCCGCCGCCGAACGCAACAGTCCCAGTAAGGCCGCGGCCGGCCTTCTCGGATTGGTTAAAAGCTGCGCCTCGGCTTCATTTACCGATAATCCTTTAATGAGATTGGCAACCGACTGCACCTTGCGCGGGGCAATGTGCAGATGTTTTAAAGATGCTTTTTGTTCCTTTCCCGTTTCCATAATGGTTTAATTTAAAATTCTTTATTTCCGCTCCTCTGTCTTCTTCTCCAACTCTCTCTGTATTTTTCCTCCGTGCCTGACGAACTTTCTGGTCTGAGAAAATTCTCCCAGGCGATGGCCAATCATTTCCTCGGCGATTTTCACTTCAATGAAATCTTTGCCGTTATGAACGCCGAAAGTAAAACCAACCATTTCCGGTGAAATTTCCGAGTCGCGCGACCAGGTTTTAATAACCGTTTTGTCCTCGGGTTTCAACTTTGATATTTTCTTTAATAATTTTTGGTCAACGTAAGGACCTTTTTTGCTGCTTCGTGACATAATCACTAATCAATCTCTAATTTCATCACGAATTGTCTCTAATTTATTTTATTCGGGATTATTAGAAAAGAATTCGCGATTGATTAGAGATTTTATTTCCTTTTCTTTTTAACTCTTCTTTTAATAATCAGTTTGTTGCTCCATTTCTTCTTTTTTCTGGTTTTTCTGCCGCCCGTCACTTTACCCCATTTCGTCTTCGGCCTTTTGGTGCCGCGAAGGGCTCTTCCTTCGCCGCCGCCGTAAGGGTGGTCTACCGGATTCATCGCCGAGCCGCGGACCGTCGGCCTGATGCCTAAATGGCGGCTTCGGCCCGCTTTGCCAATCTTCATTAAACTGTATTCCTGATTTGAAACCTGCCCCAAAGAAGCAAAGTTGTTCCAGTGAATTTTTCTAATCTCGCCCGAAGAAAGTTTCAGATTTGTGAAGCCGCCCTCCTGCGCCAGAACCTCGGCATAGGAACCGGCTGACCTTGACAGTTCTCCACCCTTGCCCTTGGCCAACTCCACGTTATAAACCGAATAGCCGACTGGAATATTTTTCAGCATTAACCTGTTTCCTTCATTCAAGGGGGCGTTTTCTGAATTAATTAATTCGTCACCTGCTTTCATATTTTTTGAAGCGATAATGTATCGTCTTTCTCCGTCTTTGTATAAAATGCGGGCGATAAAAGCGGTCCGGTAAGGGTCATATTCTATGGTTTCTACCTTTGCCGGAATGTCCAGTTTGTTCTGTTTAAAATCAATTATCCGATAAAGTTTTTTGTTCCCGCCGCCCTGGTGGCGTACGGTAATTCTGCCCTGACTGTTTCTGCCCGCGCGCTTGGGCAGTTTCTTGACTAATTTTTTCAACGGTTTAACCGCGCTCAAAACACCCCGATACGTCGGAACCATCATAAATCTTCTTGATGGAGTTGTAGGCTTGTAGGACTTCATAAATTCAAAATGTAAATATCAAAATGTAAAATTTAGGTATTCGCCATTGGCGAAAAAATTTTAACTTTTGCCAATTTTTAATTTTTCATTGTCATTTTAATTTTTGATTTTTCAATTTTAATTTTTTTACGTTGGCATAATGTCAATTTTTTGGCCCTCCTTCAGTGTCACAATTATTTTCTTATGGGCTGAAGTCCGTCCCAAGCTCCGCCCCAATCTCTTTGCCTTGCCTTTGATATTGACAACGTTAACCTTTTCCACGTTTACGCCGTAAATTGATTCAATGGCTCTTTTGGCTTCTGCTTTATTCGTTTTCTTGTCGGCTATGAAAACGTATTTTCCCAAAGCCGACAAATCACCCGCCTTTTCCGTCACCCACGGCTGTCTAATCAATAACGCGGAGTGGCGCGGAATAGCTGTCTGTCCGCCCTCGGCGACAACGGCCGGGCCCTGCTTTCCGCGCGCTTCGTCCGAGCTGTCCGCCTTTCTCGTCTGTGTTTTATCTTTTTTTGATTTTAATCTGTTCAAAATAGTCATCGCTTCGCTTACTTACGAAAGTACGAATTTATACGAACGTACGAAAGTTTTTTATTTTATTTTTCGTATATTTCGTATGTTTTCGTATTTTCGTATGATTATTTCGTATAATGTTTTTCCATTTCTGCGACTGCTTCTTTTTCCAAAATTATGTTTTTATATTTCGCCAAATCGTAAACGTTCAAAGAATGAGGGCTTATGGCTTTAACGTTTTTTAGATTAGTAACTGCCTGATGGACCTCCTTTTTTGCCGTGCCGGGAACTAACAAAGCCGACGGTTTCTGGTTTAATACGCTTTTTAAAACTTTGGCCCATTCTTTTGTTTTCTTTGTTTCAACTTTAAATTCGTCAATCACTTTTAATTCGCCGTCCTTCAATTTCTTTGATAAAAGGCTGAAAATCGCCAGTTGTCTCATTTTCTTATTTATTTTCTTGGCGAATATTTTTTCTTTAAGCGGGCCGAAAGTCACGCCGCCGCCTTTCCAAATCGGCGAGCGGATTGAACCATGTCTGGCCCTGCCCGTGCCCTTCTGCCGCCAAGGTTTCTTGCCTCCTCCCCTGACTTCGCCGCGTCCTTTGGCATGCGCCCAAGGCAAACGGCCGTTGGCCATCTGGGTTAAAAGCGCCTGATGAACCAGGTCAGGATTCCATTTAACTCCGAATATTCTTTCCGGTAAATCAATCTTACCTGCCTTATTATTTTCTTTATCAAAAACGTCAACAAGCATTAAAGTTAAAAGTTTATAAAGTTATAAAGTTTCTAAAGTAAAATGAATCTTTATGGGCTTTATAAACCTTATGAACTTTCTACTTTTTTATCTCCAGTATTGTGCCTCTCATTCCCGGCACCGCCCCTTTAACCGTTAAAATGTTTTTTTCTTTGTCAATTTCGGTTATCTCCAAGTTCTTTATTGTTTTCCGTTCCTGTCCCATTCTGCCGGCCATTTTTTTCCCGGGCATTACCCTTTGCGGAGCAGTGGCGCCGATTGAGCCCGGCGCTCTCAACCTGTCTTTTTGGCCGTGAGTTTTTGGACCGCCGTGAAAACCGTATCGCTTGACCACCCCCTGGAATCCCCTGCCTTTGTTTAAACCGCTGACTTTTACTTTGTCGCCTTCCTGAAACTGGCCGGCGTCCAGAACGTCTCCGACTTTTAACTTTAAACTTTCTACTTTAAACTCCTTAAGGTGCCTGAAATTTCCCAAATCTTTCAAATGGCCTTTCATTGGCTTGTTCAGTCTTTTTTTTGTTGCGTCAAAACCGACCTGCACTGCGTCATAGCCGTCTTTCTCTTTCGTCCTGATTTGCGTGACCACGGCCGGTCCGGCTTGAATCAAAGTTACCGGAATAACCTTATCTTCTTTCCAAATCTGCGACATTTTCAATTTTTTGCCTAAAATGAACGCCATATACACATAATGCCAAACTGCGAATTGTGCGAATGCCGCAAATGCTTTAAATGCTTTATTTGTATCATTCGTATTGTTCGCATTATCTATCAACAAAAACAGCCAGACTTAGCCGGCTGTTTTTGGATTTTTATTGGCTAAATCTTTCTATTTAAATTTTTTATCCCGGGATCACCGCCCATATCCCGAATAAAATGAGATTAATGGGCGCGACCCCGTATTTCCGCGAAACAATATCTGAAAAGTTATCAAACTTTGTTTCGGGATATAGACGGGACCCTCGCCAACTAAACCGCTCATTTTTCGCGGATAGTTGCAGGGTAAACATTGTCATTTTATTTATTCCAGTAATGTAAAACATAGCAGAATTAAGACCTGCTGTCAACAAAACAGGGGCAGTGGCGCTTAGCAGGAAAAAACAAGGCTTATGGGAAACTTTTTTAGATGAAAATAGGTGTCAGCGACTGCGGTTGGTGACCTCCAGTTTTTTTTACTTAGTGAGTGCTCGTACCCGCAGCCGCTGACACAGTTCATCTTAAAAAATGAGTTCTCTCTCGTGGCCGCTTGGGTGAACCAATTTTAATGTCTTTTTCTATTCTCTAAGACGCTTTCATTAGCCAACTGCCCTAAGTAATTATGCCAAATATATTGAAATATAACAACTAAAACAAAAACCCCCACCACTTTACCAACAGGTATGATTTTGCGGGCAAAGTGGTGGGGGTACTGGAAAGGCTTTCCTTGGATTTCATCGCGACTTGCGTCTTGACGACAAGGAAAACTCACACTCACTAAAGGTATTATAGCGCAAAGGACCGGTAAATGTCAAGGGCTCTTTATTAACATTAAGCCAGCGTCAAATTATTTCAAAATCCCTGAATTAATCCTTGAATTAATGCTGGGATTAATGCTGGGATTTTTCAGCTGGGTTTTGGTTGTCCGCTTCTTTACGAACGACTTTCTCGCTTTTGTAAAATCTCAAAAGAGAAAATACCACGATACTGCCCAAAATTACTCCGGCAAAGTTAAGAATGAAAGTCAAAAGCGCCAATCGGGAAACGCTGAAGCTGAAAGCAACCAAGCTCAAGCCCAATACGCTCAAAGGCGGCATTAAAGAAACGGCAATGGCCACTCCCGGCAGGATTTCCGCCACTTCTTTTCTTACCCAGGCAAACGTGGCCGCCACGCCGGAAATGAAAGCCACCACGGAATACAATGCCGCCACCTGCAAGGAATCTCCGAAAGGATAAATGTCCTGCGTACTGCCGCCGAAAACAAACGACAAAATAAAGGAAATGCCTATTACAATCAATATGGATTTCAAAACCAGGATGATTGACGACTTGATGGCTCCGATATCGCCCACGGAAATGCCCAAGGCAATCAGTAAGATGGGAGTTAAAAGGGGCGCCACCAGCATTCCGCCGATGACAATGGGAGAGTTGGCCAGTAATATGCCCGCGGCAACAATCACGGACGAAAAAGACAAAAGGGTGTAATAAATTGGGCCGGCCTGACTCTTCTTGAAAAGCTCCTCTATGGTTTCGTATTGCTCGGATTTCTTCATCGTAAAAATATCCGGCCGGGATTTTTCCTGTTTTCCGTTTGAAGTCATATAAGATATCTTATTCCCCCGCCATAAAAAGTCAACTTCCGCCCCAATATAAACATTCCAGCCTTATCAAAAACAGAGGTAGGATTTGCCCTTGAGAAGATTTTTTAATATCTTCGGCGTCAAATAAGAGCTGATACAAAATCACCGATAAAATAAGTGATGGCAATAACCAAAATTGCGATAGAGAGATGTTTAAAAACGGCTTTTAAATAACTCTCCCCTCTTTGTTTGGCTATATAAAGGCTAAAGGCCCCTATTAAAAACAGCCCCCAAAGTATACTTATAATTATCGCCGTGGATAAAGCGAAAAACAAAATCGGTATAACCAGCGACAGGACAACGAAAAACCTGGAAAAGAAAGTGGTAAAAGTGGCGACCCAAATTTCTTTTAGCGTCCGCTCTTTTTTTAATTCCTCGGAAACGTGAATCCCCAGAGAATCCGAAAGTGAATCAGCGATGGCGATAAGTAAAATTCCGCTTATAATCAGTATTTTTGAATGCGTGCCAGAATATAAACCAACCACCAATCCCAAAGTGGTAATAACCCCCGAAGTCAAACCAAATCCAAAACCGGTCCTAAAAGATCTTTTGACGCCTAACATATTTTTATCTTAACAGAATATTCCGACACCCTCAAGGATGTTGTAATTGGCGTTTTGCTGGTTCGAGCTGAATGATGTAAAATATATAAATAAAAGCGAAAATGGTTCTTTAAAATAAAGGTCGAAAAATAAATTTTAAAATTATGAAAAGAAAAATTTCTAAGTC
>CAZAUC010000001.1:0-3204 GCA_964488305.1 uncultured Candidatus Saccharibacteria bacterium | reverse complement strand
ATTTACAACTGCAGTAAGGCAAAATGATTGCTTGACCAATAAAAATTACCGCTTTTGAGCGGTAATTTTTGTCTATCTTAATCTAATAAAACATTCCAATATTCTCAAGAATGTTGGAATGTTATTTTCTTTTTCTTTTGATTTCGGCTTGACGTACTTGGGCCTCGTCCATTCCGAAATGATGGGCAATTTCGTGCCAGACGGTATTTTTTACCATCTCTTTAATGTCTTCTTCGTCGTCGGCCTCCGCCTCAATCGGATTTTGAAAAATGGTTATTTTGTCGGGCAGTACCGCGCTGTAATTTACTCCTCTTTCCAGTTGCGGTACGCCTTCGTACAAACCGAACAGCGTCCAGCCCGAATGAATATTTAGTTTCTTTTTCTGGGCCGGTGTCGGCTCAGCTTCAATAATAATAGCCACATTTTCCAGTTTTCGCAAAAACTTCTCCGGAATTGCCTTTATTCCCTCTTTGACGATTTTCTCAAACTCTGTTCGATTTAACTTTTGCATACCCAGTTAATTCAACTTCAAACCCAGTTAATTCAATAAAATTGAATTACCGGGCATATTTTAATTATACATTAATTCCGCCGGAGACGGATCAGCCTCAGACTGTAATAAAAAAAATCCGCCCTTTGCTAAGTGCTCGGGGCGGCTCTTTCCAGAGCACTAAATGCTTTTAGTGCTCGGCCGAGCACATAAATTTTATGTGCTCTGGTTTCGCAACGCTTATGCACGCGCTACGTTTTTGGCGGCCGGGCCTTTTTCACCATCAACAACCTCAAAAGTAACGGCATCGCCAACTTTCAATTCGTCAAATGTCACACCGTTCAATTCATTGGAATGAAAGAATAGATCTTTTGTTTCGCCTTCGCGAGAAATAAATCCAAATCCTTTTTCCGTAAGAGTTTTGATTGTTCCGTTCATGTGATTATTTTTATTGTTAATTACAACGAGAAATTCGACTATATTTCCGTTCCTTATTTTACCATCTAATTATCGGTTATAAATTATATTTTGTCAACACACTACGCTATATTTTGTACCCGGCCGACTTGCCCGTCTTCCAATCGTACTTTAATTCCGTGCGGGTGGAATTGAGAATTGGTTAAAATATCCGCCACAATGCCACGAGTCAGTTTGCCTGTCTTTTGGTTTTCCTTCAAAACAACTTCAACCTCTTGGCCTATTTTAATATCTTCTCTGTTTTGTCCGTTCATAAATTTGGTGGTTTCTATTATAAAATTTATACCTCAAATTTTTTTACGGCTTTTCGATATAAACAAAAATCGCAGTTTTCCCCGGATTCGGGAATGTTATCAGCCATCAGGCACTTATGAGCTTTTGTTATTATCTCTTCCACCCAGCCGTCGTTTCCCTTGTAAGGCAGTATCTTAACGTCAAATTCCAATTTTCCGTCAAAGGCCTCTTTGTCGGCATCGCCATTGCAATAAACAAAATAACCTGTGTCGCTCACTTTAAACCCGTTTTTTCTGAAAAGCCATTGGTAAATTTCCATCTGCCACTTGTAGCTGATTTGCCAATCCGCATCCAAACTGACTTCATCGCTTTTTGAAGTGGCTTTGTAATCAACCACGCTTAATTCTCCGGCCGGGCTCACCCAGACGTCGTCAATGCCGCCGGTAATAAGTAAGTTTAAATCAGGATGCAGATATTGAATTCCTCCGCCCAAAGCGTCGCGCCACTCATCCATCTTTTCGTGCTGAAAAGGAATCAAGTCCAGACCGTAAGCTTTCATCAAAGGATGGGGAGAACCGCTTTTCCGGTGAATATCAAATTCTTTCTTCAATAATTTATCTACGGCTGAATTTAAAGTAAAAGGATAACCCGGCGGCTGCCCGACTCCCAGACGTCTGTCCAGATAAAAACAGCGCGGGCAATTGAGAAAAAGCTCAATCTTTGACCGGCTTAACTTATAAGGCACTTTTGAAGAGGGTTCAAATAAATTGCGAACGCGTTTTGGGTTATAGTATTTTGACATTTGTTATTATTCGCCTAACTTGTGGTGAGCTTGTTGAACCATTTTTTGTTTGTCTTAACTCTTTCGTTGACTTACCCAAAATATTTTTTTATTTCGGAACCATTTTAGAAGGGCCTTTTTCAACGCCTCGGGAAGAATAGTCTGTTTAACTAACTGTTTTTTATTAAGGAGAAAAAATTGAATGTGGTCTTCTTTGCTTTCTGTTGTTATTTTGTCAGTTTTTGCCTGAAACGCTAAGTTAATCTCGTGATATTTTCTCTTGTCTTCAATAAATTGATGTTCCGAACCGCCAATAAAAGAGCATTTTTTTATATTTAGACCAAGCTCTTCTCTAATTTCTCGTTTCAAAGCTTTTTTCGCGCTCTCTCCAAATTCTACATGTCCACCCGGAAAAAAATAATACTTTCTGCCCTTTTTCCTGCAAACTAAAATCTTCCTATCTATTTCAATAATTGCCCTTACTAATACATCAATTGTTTTATTTTCCATAAATTTAATCGCCTAATTTTCTTGCCCCCCCCGCATGAAGCTTCTCTCTCCTTCGGGGTTGTTGGGCGGTTATTTTTTTATTTCCTTCCCCTTTCCAACCAAGATTATTTTGCCATTTCTGACTAAGATTGCCTGCTCGTCGGTTAAAATTTTTACCACATATTTTGTGGCCGAAATTTCTTTTTTTAAAATCTCTTCATATTCCGGTTTATAATGGACTGATAAAAGAAATGGAACTAAATTAAGCCCTGTAAGGTCGGTTAAGCCGACAATGTTTTTATCTTCCGGATGCTTCCAGTTCGCCATTTCTATTGTTGGACAAGCAATATAGCTTCCGGCGCTCACTCCGATATAAATTATGCCTTTATCAACTAAATCCTTAATCACTTTATCAAAACCGCTTTCCTTGACGTATTTCAACAAATAAAAAGTATTGCCGCCCTGGACATAAATAATGTCTTTATCTTCAAGTAGTTTTTTGAGTTGCGGCTCGCTTTTGCCTTCAATATCAATTTCTTCCACATGGAATCCCGCATTTATCAATTCTTGCCTCTCTCTGTTTAAATACGAAAGGTCATCCTCAACTTTAGAAGCAGTAATTATGTGGGCAAGTTTAATTTGATTCGCCGGCTTTGGAAGAATTTTCGAAATTTCTTCTTTTACCTCCATTCCGGCTGAAGTTAAAAGTATAGTTCTCATAAATTTATTCGCC